>JAMLIA010000001.1 GCA_023954495.1 Thermomicrobiales bacterium
ACTTGCCGGATCGCACCAGGGAAACCAGCTCCTGGATCTGGTCCGGGGCAAGCGGGAGCTCGTCAACCGCCATCGAGCGCGAGCGAGCAAGCCCCATGATGTCGTTGACGATCCAGTTCGCCGTCGCCTGGTAGGCCTCCGGCTCATCGACATTCGCGACCGCCGCCTCGAACACGTCGGCAATTGGCCGCTCGTTGGTCAGGATGGCGGCGTCGGCACCGTTCAGGGCAAAGTCGCTGACAAAGCGCTGGTATCGCGCCGCCGGCAGCTCCGGCAACGACGCGCGCACGCGCTCGCGCATCGGATCGTCGACCGTCAGTGGCGGCAAGTCCGGCTCCGGGAAATACCGGTAGTCGTGCGCCTGCTCCTTCGTGCGCTGCGATAGGGTGACCCCGCGGGCCTCGTTCCAGCCTCGGGTCTCCTGGGCAAGCGTCTCACCGGCCGCCACGGCCTCTCGCTGTCGCACTTCTTCGAACCGCAGCGCCCGCTCCACCGCGCGGAACGAGTTCATGTTCTTGATCTCGACCTTGGCACCAACAACACTGCCGTCGGTCGTGCGCTGCGAGATGTTTGCATCACAGCGGAACTGGCCCTCTTCCATGTTGGCGTTTGAGGCACCGATGTAGCGCAGAATCCGCCGCAGCTCGATCAGCAGTTCCCGAGCCTCTTGCGGCGAGCGAAGGTCCGGCTCGGACACGATCTCCATCAGCGGGACGCCGGAGCGATTGACATCGACCAGGCTGTATCCGCTACCGTGCGACAGGCGGGCAGTGTCCTCTTCGAGATGCACACGCGTGATGCCGACGCGGCGTGTTTCGCCGTCGACCTCAATGTCCACCTGACCGCCCAGCGCCATCGGCAGGTCATATTGGGAGACCTGGTAGCCCTTCATCAGGTCAGGGTAGATGTAGTTCTTGCGATCGAACTTGTTGAACTGCGGGATCTCCGCGCCAAGGGCGAGACCGGTCATGATGGTCTTGCGCACTGCTTCACGGTTGATGACCGGCAGGACACCGGGCATACCGAGGCAAATCGGGCAGACGTGCGTATTGGGCGGCGCGCTCGGGTAGTCCGACGAGCAGCCGCAGAACATCTTGCTGTTCGTCGCAACCTGGACGTGAACTTCCAGGCCAATGATCGTTTCGAACTCCACGCGTCCTCCCGCACAAGACCGCAATTCCGCAGCAATTTTGCCGCACGAGTATAGCACGGAGCCGTCCCCTTCCCGGCCGCCTGGCCACTCGAAAACTCGGTTTGACATCAATCGCTGCGACGCATTACGATAATCCCGACTTAATCCATCGGGATTTGCTGGAAGGAACGATCCTGAGGTTCAGGATCGCTGTCGGAATGGAGAATGGATGGGACCGGGGATGCTGAATATTGCAGCGCAGCCGATGACCAGACCGAGCGACTGGACCAGCGAAGAGTGGGATGCGCTCGTCGCAGCCCTCACCCGTCGGCGGTTCCTGTCAACGAGTGCGGCGTTCGCGCTTGCGGCGATGCTGGCAGCTTGCGGCGGCGACGATGCAGCGCCAACGACGACGCCGGAACCGAACTGGCAGTACACCGACGACCTTGGCGTGACCGTGAACCTGCCCCGTCGACCGGAGCGGGTTGTCTGCTCCGTCAACATGGCATCGTCGCTGTGGGATCTCGGCATTCGACCAATCGCCATCTTCGGTTCATTCACGAGGACTGACGGCACCAACGAACCCATGCTCGGGTCAGTCGACGTGAGCAGTCTCGAGCTGCTCACCGAAGGCTGGGGCGAGTTGGATCTCTAAAAGCTGGCAACGCTCAAACCGGACATCATCATCACGCACACCTTTGGCAGCGATCCGATTCTGGCTATGGCAGCGCCGGAAACTGTCACCGAAATCTGCCCAGTTACAACGGTCAGCTTCGTCGAGCGTACGGCGCTGGAGCTCATGGATCGCATCGAGGAGCTTGCCGGTACTTTGGGGGCGGACCTCACATCTGATCTCGTGAAATCCGCCCACGCAGACTTCGACAAGGCTTCCGACGATCTCAAGGCCGCCATCGTCGAGAAGCCTGACCTGAGCACGATGTTTGTCGTTGGCTACGTCGGTGACAACCTGTACGTTGGCAACTCCCGGACATTCACCCAACTCAATTACTACAAATCGCTTGGACTCAACATCGTGCCGCAGGATATCCCGCTTGACAGCAACTGGGAGACACTGAGTTGGGAGCAGGTCAACAAGTACCCTGTCGACCTCGTCTTTCAGGATCACCGTGGTGAACCTGACAATGCGCCGGGCCAGCTCATGTCGATCGCGACCTGGGCATCGCATCCCGCAGTCAAGGCCGGGCAAGTCGGCAATTGGGACACAGACTTCGTCGCAAGTCGCCGAGCGTTCGTCGCGTACCTCGAATACATGACCCAGACGATCAACGGCGCACGAGACGACATCGTCTAGGCGCGGCACACGACCATGTACCGGCACTCTCGTCTCGCGTGCTGAAGTCGAACTGACGAGGTCCGTGAACACGAAGCCGGGCAGTTCCTCACACTCGGGGCGATGAAGAGCATCTGCCCCGAGTAATTCCGTGCCCATTTTGTGAGGCATTCGGCGTGTCGTGCTAGAATCGACGCGGATAGAGCGCACGGTCGATTTGTGCGCCGTCGTGCGTGTTCCGTCGTCTTCATCCTGCATCGTCCACATTCCATCGACGGACATTGCCGAACCGATTCAACCGAACGACGGTGTCATTCCACCGCCGCCGGCCGGAGCAACCGGAGCATGAGGAGACGGGGCAGCCAGAGATGGTGGTGAATACCGAAACGAAGCTCGTCACGTGCACGATCGACGGGCAAGAGGTGACCGTTCCCGCAGGCACCTATATTCTTCAGGCGGCAGAGGCTGCCGGTATTGAATTGCCTAACCTCTGTTATCAGCCGCTTCTGCGACCGTGGGGATCGTGCCGCTTGTGCACGGTCGAAATCCTCGGTGCGCGCGGCGGCCTGATTGAGTCGTGCGCGACGCCGGTACGCGACGGGATGGAAGTTTCGACGCATTCACCGGCTGTCATCGAGGCGCGCCAGTTCATCCTGCGAATGTACCTGATTGACCACGCTCTGGACTGCCCGACGTGCGACAAGTCCGGCGAGTGCTACCTGCAGGACAACACCTACCTGCACAACGTCAACAGCAGCCCATACCTGCGACCGAAGATCGCTCAGCCGTACCGTCACCTTCGGGAGACGATCGACTACAAGTGGGATCGCTGCATCATCTGCGCGCGCTGCACGCGCGTCTGCGATGAGATGATCGGCGTCACGGCGATCACGATCGCCGGGCGAGGTCTCGAAGCCGAGGTCACTACATCCTATGGCGCGGACCTGCGCGAAACTGCCTGCACGAACTGCGGCATGTGCATCGCGGTCTGCCCGGTCGGCGCGCTGACCGATCGCCACTTCGGCCACCACCCGTGGGAGTTGGACGCCGTCGAGACGGTCTGCGGTTTTTGCGACGTTGGTTGCACCCTGAATGTTGAGCACAACCGTGGGCTGGTTCGCCGCGTTACCCATCTGTGGGATCGTGGCGTCAACGAAGGCTACACCTGCGAAAAGGGCAAGTGGGGCCACGAGGTTGTACAGGACCCGATGCGGCTGCGCTACCCGATGATCCGCGAAGTCGATGGCTTCATCGAAGTCGAGATGGATGAGGCGCTGGAGACAGCCGCCGACAAGTTGAAGCACTTCCAGGGACCATCGTTCGCTGCGCTCGTCTCACCTGACAACACCAACGAAGAGAACTACGTCCTGCAGCAGTTCAGCCGTGCCGTCATGGGCTCGAACAACATTGATCGCCTGATGACTCGCAGCCAGGCAGACGTTGAAAAGGCGTTGCTGGAATCGTTCGGTGTCGGCGCGTCACCGGCAGGCATGCAGGAGATGCGCACCGATTCGCACATGGCACTCGTCGTTGGCCCGGACATCGGCGTCACCGAGCCGATCGCGTCGTACTGGCTCTTCTGGGCGCTCCGCTATCGTGAATTGAAGATGGTTGTCGTTCGACCAGAGCACTCCTATATGTGTGATCGGTCGGATCACTGGATCCCGACGCCGGCCGGCACCGAAGCCGATGTGCTCAACGCCATGGCCAAGATCATCATCAGCGAAGGGCTAGCGTCCCCGTCTGCAGATGTTGATGCACTGCGAAGCGCGGTTGATTCGGTTGACGTCGGCAAGGTTGCCGAAGCGGCCGGCGTGACTGTCGACTTCCTGCGTACCTGCGCCGAGCTGTACGCGACAGGCGGAGTTGGCAAGAAGGACGGTGTCACCGAGTACCCGCCAAGCACCATCTGGCACACCGCGGCGAGCCGCACCAGCGGAGACGCCGGCGCGATCGCAACGGCTGCTCACAACCTGTCCGTCCTGACCGGCAACGTTGGCCGGCCCGGCGGCGGCGTGCTGGCCGGTCGAGGTAACGCCAACATGCAGGGTAGCTACGATGTCGGCTGCCATCCGGCTCTGCTTCCGGGCGGAGCGCTGGTAAGCGACACGACATCCCGCGCCGCCGTCGCCGAGATGTGGCGCGATCGCTGGGCTGCGACGGTCGCCAGCGACAACGGCTTCGGCCCGATCGTTGATCTGCCGACCGAGCCGGGCGTTGGCATCGCCGATCTTGTCGACGCAATCGAGTCTGGCAACGTCCGCGCAATGTACATCACGGCGCAGTCGCACAAGTGGAGCAAGTCGGTTGATCCAGCCCTGCTCGCGGCGCTGGACAAGCTGGAACTGCTGATCGTTGAAGACTGCTTCGAGAGCGAGTTGACGCGCCGCGCCGACATCGTGCTGCCAGCCGCGATGTTCCTGGAGAAGGACGGTTCGTTCACCAGTCTCGATCGAACCGTGCAGCGGCTCCGATTCGCGGTGTCCGCCCCGGGCGAGTCGCATCCGTCGACGTACTACGCTGCCGAAATCGCGCAGCGTCTCGGCTATACGTTCGGCTACCTCAACTCCGCTTCAATTCTTGACGAGATCTCCATGACCGTTCCGGAGTACGCGGGCATCTCATATCCGCGCCTGGAGCGCAACGGCATGCAGTGGCCCGTCTCCGGATTCGGCACTGCCGGTACGGTTCGGCTTGCAGTTGGCCACGGGCTGGTGGCTGATGAGATTCGGATCGTCGCCGACTAGGCAGAGCCAACTCGGGCAGAAAGGTGTCCTGACACGATGTTTGATGAGTTCAAGGGCTTTGCCGTCACGTTGAAGCGACTTGGCCGTAAGCCCCTCACATTTGAGTACCCGGACGAGAAGCGACCGATGCCGCCGCGTTTCCGCGGGCTGCCGTCGCTGCGGGCCGATCCGGATACCGGCGAGGCGCTGTGCGTCGCCTGCGGGCTGTGTGCGCGCATCTGCCCGACTGCATGGTACGTCTGGAGATGCACGTCGTGCCGTCCGAAGAAGGCGACCGCGAGCTTGGGAGTTTATCCTGCGTTCGGGACGTTGCCTGTTCTGGCGGCTTCTGCGCCCAGGTCTGCCCGGTCGACGCAATCACGAGCGGCGCATTCGAGCGCTCGGTCATGGACCGCGACGGCCTGATCTACACCAAGACCGAACTTGCCGCCTTTGGTGCGCAGAATGAAACGTGGTGGGGCGCAGACACGCCCACGTTCTCGCAGAACTAGCGCGGTGGTACACAGAGTCAAGCAGTAGGGGCGCGTGGGATTTACCGACGCGCCCCTGTTCGCATGTAGACTGACCTTTGGAGAGAGGAGATCGCCGTGCCAAAGACGTATCAGTTCTATTGCGCAGGGGAGTGGAGGTCGAGCGACCAGCCACTTGAGGTGCGCAACCCGTGGAATGACGAGGTCGTCGGCGTCACATCATTCGCCACCGATAAGGACCTCGAAGACGCAATTGTCGCTGCCGAAGAAGCCTTCGAAACCATGAAGGTCATGCCGGCCTACGAACGAGCCGCTGCGCTTGATCGCCTCGCGGACCGCCTCGAGGAGCGCGGCGAAGAGATTGCCGAGCTCATTGCTCGCGAAGCAGCCAAGCCGCTGCGCGACGCGCGCACCGAAGTCATGCGCGGCGTTTTCACCTTACGTATTGCGTCCGAAGAGGCGAAGCGCATCGGTGGCGAGATGATCCCGCTCGATCTGCTGCCAAGCTCCAAGGGCCGCTTCGGTGTTACCCGCAAGGTGCCCGTTGGCCCCATCGCTGCGATCTCGCCGTTCAACTTCCCGCTGAACCTGGCGCTGCACAAGATCGCACCGGCAATTGCGTCGGGCAACACTGTCGTGCTCAAGCCGCCCACAGTCGACCCGCTCACGATGCTGGTCTTCGCCGAGATGATCGACGAGCTCGACCTGCCAAAGGGCGCAGTGTCAATCATGCCGATGGACCGCAAGACCGGCGACCGGCTGGTAACCGACGATCGCTTCAAGGTGCTTTCGTTCACCGGCTCGCCGGATGTTGGCTGGGAGATGAAGTCGCGCGCCGGCAAGAAGAAGGTCGTTCTTGAGCTGGGCGGCAATGCTGGCGTCATTATCGACGCGGGTGCCGACATAGAGCTGGCGGCCAAGCGCGTGCGCGCCGGAGCGTTCGCTTACGCAGGTCAGGTCTGCATCTCCGTCCAGCGCGTCTATGTGCATCGTGAGATTTACGATCAGTTCTGCGCGAAGCTGGTCGAAGAAGTCCGGTCGATCAAGAACGGCGATCCACTCGATCCCGAGACCGAAGTCGGACCGATGATTAACGCCAAAGCCGCCGAGCGGATTGATTCGTGGGTCAAGACAGCCACGAATGAAGGTGCCCTGCTACTTACCGGTGGCAAGGTGAATGGCCGGTTCTACGAGCCGACCATCATCGTCAACGCTGCCAAGGATTCGTTCGTCTGCTCGCGCGAAGCATTTGCGCCGATCGTCACCGTCTTCCCGGTCGATAGCTTCGACACTGCCCTGAAAGCCGCCAATGATTCCGTCTTCGGGCTGCAGGCGGGTGTGTTCACGAATAACGTCGAGAACGCATTCAAGGCGTTCGATCAGCTCGACGTCGGCGGTGTGATTCTGAATGACATTCCGGTGTACCGCATCGACCACATGCCGTACGGCGGCGTGAAGGATTCGGGCCTCAGTCGCGAAGGCGTGCGTTACGCCATCGAGGACATGACCGAGACCCGCCTGCTCGTCGTTAATCGTCTGTCGTAAGCGCGTCCTCCGGGAACGGCGCTCCGATCATGCTACGCAACAGGGCGATGGCTTCGCGATCTTCCGCGAGGTCATTGCCCTTCTCCGTTTCAAGGAGACCGGGCACACCTTCGAGCCGAGCATCGTTCATCAGGTGCCAGAAGCCGCAAACGCCGATCGTGCCCTGACCAATCAGATGATGGCGATCCTTCTTCGAGCCGTGTGGCTGCTTGGCGTCGTTGAGGTGAATCGCCTTGATCTGGTCAATGCCGATCAATGAATCGAACTGCGACATCGTCTCGGCGTAGGCTTCCTGCGAGCGGATGTCGTAGCCAGCGACGAAGATGTGGCAAGTGTCGAAGCAGATCGCTACGCGGCTCCTGTCGTGAATACCGGCGAGCATCGCCCGCAACTCTTCGAACGTTGAGCCCAGGTTCGATCCCTGTCCAGCGGTCGTCTCCAGAAGCGTGATGGCCTTGATGTCCGGCGCTTCCTCGTGCACGCGATTCATTGCTTCGATGATGCGCGCGATGCCGGCCTCTGTCCCGCTGCCCGTGTGCGAGCCTGGGTGCGTCACCAGGTATGGGACGCCGAGGAGATCGCAGCGCTCCAGCTCATCACGAAACGCGGCGATTGACTTCTCCCAGAGCTCGTCCTTCGGCGATGCCAGGTTGATCAGGTACGAGTCGTGCGCGACGACAGGTCCGATCTGATATTCCTCCAAAGCCGCCTTGAACCGCGTTGCCGCATCCGGATCAATCGGCTTCGCCTTCCACTGGTTCTGGTTCTTGGTGAAGATCTGCAACGCGTCGGACTCTACGGAATGCGCGCGTTCAACCGCCTTGTCGTATCCACCGGCAATCGACATGTGAGCACCAAGTCGGAGCATGCACCCTATCCTGTCTGTTCTGACTGCTCGGCGAGCGCCGCCAGTCCCTTTTTGTCAAAGCCAACAACAAGTCTCTGGTTGTCGAGAATGAGCGGACGCCGGATCAACGTGGGCTCAACAATCATCTCTGCCAATAATTCATCGGCCGTCATGGCGTCAATCTCGTCCTTGTGCGATTGGTAGACGCGCGATCGACGAGAAAGGATGTCAGACGGGGAGACATTGGCGCTTTTCAGAATGGCGCGCAATTCGTCGATGGTGAGGCGATTGCGGAAAAAGTCGCGGCGATCGTATTCAATGTCAGCGTTGGCGAGGAACTCCTCAGCCTTTTTGCAGCTCGTTCAGGTTGGGTGAACGAAGGCTCGAACAGTCATCGCTCCTCCATTTGCTATGTACGTACACATCATCCGGCATTGTATCATCCAGAGTCGGGCTTCCTGTTGAAGCATGGAGGGCGAATGGCGCGGGCGACAGTTGCAATAACCGGAAGCACTGGCCAACTCGGCGAATCGATGCTGCGGCTCTGGGAGAGCCGCTGGGACGTCACCCCCTTGGGCGGGCAATCGCTCGACCTGACATCGTGGAGCGCAGTGCGCGATGCAATCGCACACGTTCAGCCCGACATCGTTATCCACGCCGCTGCAGCGACTGACGTCGATAGATGTGAGCGAGAACCAGACTGGGCCTTTCGAATCAATGCGCTCGGCACCCGCAACGTCGCGCAGGCGACAGCTGCAGTCGGTGCCAGGCTTGTCGCCATCTCCACCAACTACGTCTTCGACGGCATGAGCCCATCGCCTTACCACGAGTTCGATGCCACCAACCCAATCAGCGTCTACGGCGCGTCCAAGCACGCCGGTGACCGCGAAGCTCTGGCAGTGTCAAATTCCATCATCGTCCGGACCGCTTGGCTCTATGGCCGGACCGGCCGAAACTTCGTCGCGACGATGCGACGACTCATGAGCGAGCGCGATTCGCTGACGGTCGTCAACGACCAGTTCGGCAATCCGACATTCACCGATGATCTGGCCACTGCGGTTGAAGCGCTGATGGTTGACGCGCCGTCCGGCGTCTATCACGCCGTCAATAACGGCATTGCGTCATGGTTCGATTGGGCGACCGAAATCGCGGCGCTGACAGCAACTACAACCGACGTGCAGCCTATCCCCGGTTCGGAGTATCCCCGCGCCGCGACACCGCCCACGAACGGCGCGATGACGTCGCTCGCGTTACCGATCCTTGGTATCGAGCTACCAGATTGGCGGGACGCATTGCGACGGTGCATCAGCACATGACGCGTGTCGATCTCATCATCCCAACCTACAACGGCTCCGATCTCCTGCGAGCGTGCCTGCGGAGCCTGGCAACGTCCGCGTTCACCGACTATCAGCTCTGGGTGGTCGATGACGGGTCGACAGAGGACATCCGCGCTGTCGTTTCAGCATGCGCTCCATCAGCCCAAGTCATCCGCTTCGAGCAGAATGTTGGACTCGCGCGCGGACTGAACGTCGCGATGAGCCGAGGTAACGCCGAGTACGTCGTGCTGCTAAATAACGACACGGACGTTGAAGACACCTGGTTGGCGGCCCTTGTTGCCTGTGCCGACGCGAACCCGTCCGCCGGAAGTGTTGCCTCAAAGATGCGCCTGATGAGCGATCGCGCACGCCTGCATTCTGCAGGTGATTACTACTCGGTACGCGGCATGCCGGGCAACCGTGGCGTATGGATGCTCGACACCGGGCAGTACGACGCGATGCGCACAACATTCAGCGCCTGCGGTGGAGCTGCGCTGTACCGTCGAGCTGCCCTCAATGATGTCGCACTCAGCGACGGCGAGATCTTTGACGAGCGTTTGTTCATGTACTGCGAGGATGTTGACCTCGGCTGGCGACTCTGGCGGGCCGACTGGGAATGCGTCTTCTGCCCCGAGGCGGTCGTCTATCACGCTCTGTCAGCGACCGGCGGCGGCATCTTGGCGAGCTACTACGTCTCGCGAAACGTCTGGCTGGTGATCGCTCGCTCGATTCCGGCTGGCGTCCTGCCGGATTGGCGACGGGTGGCTGCCTATCATTTCGGGCGATTCCTGCGCGATCTACACCACGCTCGAGAACCGGCAGCACGCGCGTCGCTTCGAGGAACGGTAGCCGGACTCTGGCAGGCTGCGCGCGCCTGGAGCGACCGCCCCAGAGTACCGGTCCGTGAACAGGAGCGCTTGCGCAGCCTGTTGACCGATCATCGATTGCGACCGGGCCTGCCGGACGCTGCTACACTTCACGAATCACTGACGAGTGACGATTCGGCGACAAGATCTGGTTGATCGGCTTCTGCCAAGAGTGAACAACGAGCAGCCCGACCTCACCATCGTAATTCCGGCCTACAACGAAGAATCTCGCCTGCCGGCAACCCTCGCTGCGATCGACAGCTATCTTCAGGCTACCCAAACGACGGCCCAGCTCATCGTCGCCGACGACGGCAGCACCGATCGCACCGCTCAGGTTGCTCGCGAGTTCCAGCCAGTCGCGTCGACCATCACTGTCCTGCAGCTCCCCCACCGCGGCAAAGCGTACGCAGTAAGGGACGGCATCCTGCAGGCTAAAACTGATTATGTCCTGTTCACTGATGCTGATCTGTCAACACCGATGGAGTTTGCGCCGCAGTTGCTGGCTGAGCTTGAGCAGGGCGCGAGCATCGCGATCGGTTCCCGCGAAGGCATTGGCGCGCGGCGCGTTGGTGAACCGGCCTATCGGCACCTGATGGGGCGCGTGTTCAACGCCGTTGTGCAGCTCCTCGCCGTCCCCGGTATCGACGACACACAGTGCGGCTTCAAAGCCTTCCAGCGTGACGCCGCGCAGGAGATCTTCGCGCTCACGCGCCTGCACGATCCGGGTGAAATCAGAGGGCCGCGCGTCAGCGGCTTTGACGTGGAGGTCCTGTTCATCGCTCGCCGACTTGGATACCGGATCGCGACGGTACCGGTGTATTGGGAGCACGTTCGAGGCAGCAAGGTTCGGCCCGTTCAGGACGCAGCCCTGATGTTCATCGATGTCGTCCGCGTGCGTATCAATGCATTACGCGGCCTCTACGATAAGGCGCTCGACAAGACAGTGACAGACTAAGCCAGCTCGCCGGCCGCGGCCAGAGCGGATGCGGTAGTCCACTGTCGTCAGCGCGCGCCGACAGGCTGCTGCGCAGTTGCCGTCATCTCGCCGAGAATCGCTCCGACAACGCCATTGGCGAGGAACACAGGTCCGTCGAATTCCGCGCGTGCCTGTGCGAGCATCACTCGATCGAAGCCCATGCAATCGAGGACAATCGCATCAGCGCCGCTCGTCCGCAGTGTCGCCACAACTTCATCGACGCTGCCACCCGCATACGGCGACACCGAGCCAGTCAGCACGCGGCGATCAGGGGATGTCCATTTCTCGATCATCGTGGCGTGCTGGCCGGGATGCGGCATGACGACGCCGAGCGTGCCGCGCGGAAGCGTCGCGTCAACGACGCCGAACAGGAGTCGATCGGGAAACACAAGCAGGACAGGCGCAGTGAGCTCCGGAAACGCGCCGGTGCAGAGCACGCAGACGACCGTCGCGCCGTGCGCGACAACACGATCTGCGGCGGACTGGACGCGTGCCAGCAGGCGCTCCTTCGCCACGACAACCTCACGACCGTCAGTAAGTCTCGTCACCAGCACGTGGTCGCTACCAGACGGAGCAAGCGCCGCAATCTCATCATCGTTCAGGCCATCCAGTGCTCCCGCTTCGACGAAGTCGACTCCGCCGGAACCGAACATGGACGCCGTTACATCATTCCGCGGTGATTGCCCGATCGTGACAAGGCCAAGCATGCATTCCCTCCTCATTGCAGATTCCACGACCGCATACATACCCTGCGGTGCGCACCTAGCGCCGCGAGAACTGCTTCGCGAGCTCGTCGGCGGTCATGCGAATCATCGTTGGTCGGCCATGGCCGCAGGCCAGCGGCGACGAGCACTGCTCAAGCTGCACAACCAGCTCGCGCATCTCCAACAACGAGAGCGCCTGGTTGGCGCGAATCGAAGCGTGGCAAGCGGCGCTGATCGCCAGCGACTCTAGCCGCGACTCGCCACGTCCGCCACCCGCGATTTCGTCAAGGATCGTCTCCAGCATCCGACCCGGGTTGCGGACCTTCAGCGTCGCCGGCACGCCGCGCATCAGGATCGTCGTTCCGCCGAACTCGTCGAGATCGAAGCCCAGCCCCAGCAAATCCTCGCGGCTGGCCACGTACATCTCCCATAAGCGCGGGGAAAGCTCCAGTGTGACCGGCTCCAGCAGCATCTGAGTATCAGGCGACCGCGCGACGAAATCAGTCATCAGCTTCTCGAACATGATGCGCTCGTGGGCTGCATGCTGATCGACCATGTACATGCCGTCCGGGCCCTCAGCGATGATGAACGACGACGCCACCTGCCCGAGAACCCGTAACACCGGCAGTCTGTGGCCTCCAGCGACGACCGGCTCGACAGAAGGCGAGTCAACAGATGGACTCTGTGAAGCAACCGGATGCTGGTATTGCTGGCTGCGCTCCGGATTTGCCAACGCGAACCGACGCTGGACGTTCCAATCACTGAGTGGTGAAGCGATGACGGTCGGAATCGTCGGGAGTGGTGCATGCGCCACAATCGCCTCGCGGACGGCACGCTGGACGAGCGCGAACACCAAGCGCTCCTCGGCGAAGCGGACTTCTGCCTTTGTCGGATGCACGTTGACATCGATCTTGTCCGGTGGAACGGTCATGCAAATACAACCGACCGGATGCCGACCGACCATTAGCAGCGTTTGGTACGCCTGCTCGAACGCCGCGCCAATCTGGCGACTGTTGATATAGCGCCCCTGCGCGAACAGGTGCTGCGTCTGCCGGGTCGCTCTGTCGACGTGGGGCAGCGAGACAACGCCCGAAACCGCATAGCCTTCGTGCGAATCATCGGGCGTACGCAGCTCAACCAGCGCACCGGCGATCTCGTCGCCCCAGACGCCGACAGCCGCCGAGATGCGGTCCCCGCGCCCGTCTGTCTGGATCGTCGACCGGCCGTCGACCTCCAGG
Organism: Thermomicrobiales bacterium; assembly: GCA_023954495.1. Lineage (NCBI taxonomy): Bacteria > Pseudomonadati > Thermomicrobiota > Thermomicrobia > Thermomicrobiales > Thermomicrobiales bacterium. The sequence continues at coordinate 13,133 of JAMLIA010000001.1, forward strand.
GTGAATGCGACGTGCGGATAGGCCAGCGCGTACGAACCGACGACACGACTGACGTAGGCCGATTCTGTCTGTGGCTGGCGCAGGAACTTACGCCGCGCCGGAACGTTCTCGAACAGATAGCGCGCAGAGACTGCCGTGCCTCCGGCCCAGGCGATTCGCTCAACCGGCTGCCCGTTGCCAAACCGCACGCGCCGCGTCCAGCCGGCATAGTCGGTCGCGTTGAGCGTGCGAATCGTCAGATCGCTCACCGCCGCCAGCGATGCCAACGCTTCGCCGCGGAACCCGAGTGTGGTCAGCGACATCAGGTCTTCAATCGCGGTGATCTTCGATGTCGCATGGCGTTCGACGGCTAGAATCAGATCCTCGTCGGACATGCCCAGGCCGTTGTCGCGCACGTCGATGAGCTCGACACCACCACCGGCGATTGACACAACGATTGACGTAGCACCGGCGTCTAGCGCGTTTTCGATGAGCTCTTTGACCGCAGCGGCTGGACGCTCGATGACCTCACCGGCGGCGATCCGCCCGATCATGTCTTCCGGCAGGCGTTTGATGCTCATCAGATTGCTCCTGCCATTACCTGACCGACAAAGCGCCACGGGACATCAACACCGCGAGTAATCCCGATTCTGGGCGTTTGTACAATGCGGCACGGCAGTCGATCAACACTGACCGAAAATCGCGCGTCCGGCACCTGTCGACCGTGGTCGGCCAGCGAGATACCCAGCGCCCGACTGGTACGACCCGGTCCGTTGATCGATCTGGGTGTACCCACGATCTGCACGCTGCGCAGCAACACTGCCGATGCTTCACCAACCGGACCAGTTACGATGTTGAAGCACGGATAGACACCGTAGGCAGCGTAGACATAGATGTGCCCGGCCTCAGCCGCCATGAGCGCTGCACGGCCGCCCGGACGAAAGGCTGCGTGCGACGCAGAATCATCCGGACCTCCGTACGCCTCGGTCTCCAGGATGATCGCACAGGTCGTCCCGCCGACCGACAGTCGTCGTCCGATCAGCTCGCGTGCCACCGTCACGACATCGGCCGCAAACCAGGACGCGGCGAGCCAACCTGCCATATCAGCCGAGCTCCGCGAGACTCCTGCGCAGCAGCGCCAGCCGCTCGACCGCGCGCTCGCGGCGTTCGCGCTGGGCGGCAACAACCTTCTCCGGCGCTTTCTCGACGAACTGGGCGTTGCCAAGCATGGCATCAACGCGTGCAATCTCCGCCTCAGCCTCAGCGATCTCCTTCTCCAGGCGTCCCTGCTCAGCCACCAGATCGACCATGCCGGCGAGCGGCAAGTAGATCGTCGCACCGCTCACCACGATCGCCGCACTCTTGCCCGGTGCCTCCGGCTCGCCATCGTGGATCTCGTACGCCTCTGGATCGATCCGGCCAAAGAACTGCAACTCGGCAGCAAGCGCTTCGAACGCAGCCCGATGGCTGCCCGGGTAGATCACCGCCTTAATACGTCGTCCGTGGTCAACCCCGTGCTCGCTGCGAGCGTTGCGGATTTCGCGCGCAGCTTCGCGCAAGAGCTCGAAGGCCGCCTCGCCGTCAGCGTAGGTAGCTCCGGCGCTCGGCCAGTTCGCGACGATCAGTGCATCGCCGGGATGCGGCAGCTGCTGCCAGAGCTCCTCGGTCACGAACGGCATGAACGGATGCAGGAGCGTCAGCGTCTGCTCCAGCACGTAAGCAAGTGTTTGCGGCACGACCGGATCCGGCGGCGTCGCATACAGCCGCACCTTCACGGCCTCGATGTACCAGTCGCAGAACTCCGACCAGATGAATTCGTACAGAGACCGGCCGGCCTCGTGCAGCTGGTACTCGTCGATCTGACGTGTCACCTCGCGCGTCGTTGCCGCCAACCGGCTGAGGATCCACTCGTCAGGGATCGAAAGATCGCCGTCGGCCGGACGCAGCGGCGCGCCGGATTCGTCGCGCTTGATCTCCGCGCCCTCGATCGCGCGCAAGGCGAAGCGCGTCGCGTTGAACAGCTTGTTGGCGAAGTTGCGCATCGATTCAACACGCTCGATCGACAGCTTCAGGTCACTGCCAGGCCCGGATGCAGTCAGCAACGCAAACCGCAGCGCATCGGTGCCGTACTCGGCGGTGATCGTCGTCGGATCGAGAACGTTACCCTTGGTCTTGCTCATGCGCTGGCCGTGCTGATCGCGCACGGTGCCGTGCAGGTACACATCCCGGAACGGCGGCTCACCCATGAGCTCGATCCCAAAGAAGATCATGCGGGCAACCCAGTGGAAGATGATGTCGTAGCCCGTCTCCATCAGGTGGCCGGGGTAGTACATCTCCAGATCCGGTGTCTGTTCCGGCCAGCCCAGCGTCGAGAACGGCCACAGACCCGAGGAGAACCAGGTGTCAAGAACGTCCGGATCCTGGCGGATATTGGTCGACGCGCAGGCAGGGCACTCCGTCAGCAATTCCAGGTCGGTGGCAGTCACCTCGCCGCAGTCGTCGCAATACCAGATTGAATGCGGTGGCCCCACCACAGCTGTCGTGAGATACACCAGTCGTGGATGCTCCATCCAGTTGAGATAGACACTCGCGAACCGCGCCGGATAGAACTTCACCTCGCCGGACTTCACAACATCAATCGCCGGACGGGCAAGCGGCTCCATCTGAACGAACCACTGCTTCGAAATTAGCGGCTCAACCACGGTGCCGCAGCGGTCGCAATGCCCGACTGAATGCGTGTGTGGCTCGACTCGCTCGAGCGCACCATCACGATCCAGGCGCTTGACAACCGCCTCGCGCGCTTCGGCGATCGTCAGGCCCTCAAACTCCCCTGCCTCGGCATTCATCGTGCCATCGAGATTCATGACCGTGATCTTCGGCAGATCGTGTCGCTGGCCGATCTCGAAGTCGTTGGGATCGTGCGCCGGTGTGACTTTGACCGCGCCGCTGCCGAACTCGCGATCCACGGAAGCGTCAGCAACGATCGGAATGCGCCGACCCAGAATCGGCAGGCTCAGTTCCTGGCCGATCAAGTCGCTATATCGCGCGTCATCCGGATGAACCGCGACGGCTGTATCGCCGAGCATCGTCTCAGGCCGGGTCGTCGCGACCTCAATCACGCCCTCGCCGCTGGCAAGCGGATAGCGCAGGTGCCAGAGAAACGATTGCTCTTCCTCGTGGATCACCTCAAGGTCGGACAGCGCGGTCATGCAGCGCGGGCACCAGGAGATCAGGCGCTCACCGCGATAGATCAGCCCCTTGTCGTACAGATGCTTGAACGCGACGCGCACAGCACGAGCCGGTCCGGGATCCATCGTGAACACGTAGCGCGACCAGTCGCACGACGCGCCGAGCGATTGCAGCTGGCCTTTGATGCGTTCCTGATACGATTCCATCCAGTCCCAGACGCGCGAGATGAACTCTTCGCGACCCAGGTCATGGCGAGTCAGATTCTCCTTAGCCAGCTCCTTCTCGACCACCCATTGCCCTGCGATACCGGCGTGGTCGGCACCCGGCAGCCACAACGCCGCGAAGCCGCGCATGCGGTGGTAGCGCGTCATCAGATCCTCGACCGAGGAGAACAGCGCGTGGCCCATGTGGAGCTCGCCGGTGACGTTCGGCGGCGGCATCACCACGACGTACGGCCCCTGACCACGATCGATCGGCTTGAAGTAGCCGCGCGAATGCCAGAACTCGTACCAGCGTGCTTCGCTCGACGACGGATCGTACGCCTTGGCAAGGCCGCCGGCCTCGTTCATTTGCTCGTCTGTCGTCATCCGCGCTCTCCTCCTCGGACCGATAGCCCCGACCCAGCATCTACCAGCATTGCAAAGACGAAAAACCCGTCCTGCCAAGGACGGGTCGACCTGCGGCATCACAACGTTTCGCCTGTCCGCTCCGCGCAAATTCGCGTCGGCGGACTCGTTGGCGACGACCGGTGAATGAACGACGCGGAAGCCTTTACGGTCGACCAGATGACCTCAAGTGCGGACGCGACTGTGGTCATACAAACCGCTCGCCAGCGCCCCGAACAACCGGCCATTTTCCCCGACAGTGAGCCTGAACCGGCGGCACTTTCGCTCCTTCTAATGATAGCAGTCCCGTCCATCTGAAATTGCGCCACGAGGACAGGTGCAGCCAGTACGGACGGTGTTACAATTCGATATTGCGAATGAATGTTCTACGCTTGAAGCGACCCGCTCACTGCCAATCGATCCCAACAAACAACCGGAGACCACATGCCGACTGACAAAATCGTTGTACGAGGCGCACGCGAACACAACCTGAAGAACATTGATGTTGAAATACCGCGTGACAAATTCGTCGTCCTCACCGGATTGTCCGGTTCCGGCAAGTCATCACTCGCCTTTGACACTATCTATGCCGAAGGGCAGCGGCGCTACGTAGAGTCGCTCTCCGCATACGCCCGCCAATTCCTGGGGCAGATGGAGAAGCCGGACGTCGACCTGATCGACGGACTCTCTCCGGCCATCTCAATCGACCAGAAGGGCTCCAGCCGCAACCCGCGCTCGACCGTTGGGACCGTCACTGAAATCTATGACCACCTCCGTCTGCTCTACGCACGCATTGGACACCCACATTGCCCGAAGTGTGGTCGCGAGATTTCGCAGCAGTCGGTCCAGCAGATGGCCGAGTCGATTCTGGCGCTCGAAGAGGGCTCGCGGCTACTGATTCTCGGGCCGGTGATTCGCGACCGTAAGGGCGAACATCAGGGCGTCCTGGAGCAGATCCGCAAGGGTGGCTTTGTTCGCGTTCGCGTCGATGGCGAAACACGCGACCTCGAAGACACCATCAAGTTGGCGAAGACCAAGAAGCACACCATCGAGGTCGTCGTCGACCGACTGGTGGTGCAGCATGAATCTGACGAAGACCTCCATGCCCTCCGCATCCGGCTGATCGATTCGCTGGAGACTGCGCTGAGACTCGGCGAGGGCAACGTGACTGTCCAGGTAGTCGACGGGCCGGAGCTGCCGTTCTCCGAACAGTTTGCTTGCCCAGTGTGCGGCATATCGATTGGCGAGATTGAGCCGCGATCTTTCTCGTTCAACAGCCCACACGGTGCGTGCCCGACCTGCACCGGACTCGGCATTGCCATGGAGTTTGATGAATCGCTCATCGTCCCCGATCCGGATCTCAGCATCGCTAATGGTGCGATTGCACCGTGGTCGCGGCCCGGTCGTGACGCCAACGCCTGGTACGAAGCGATGCTGCAGACGCTGGCAGAAGCCAAAGACATCCCGCTGGACGTCCCGTTTCGGAAGTTGAGCGACGAACAGCGGAACATTGTCCTGCAGGGAACTGGCCGCCCAACTCTCACCGTGCGGTACACGGCACGGAGTGGACGGCGGCGACAATACACCGTCAAGTACGAAGGGGTCATCCCCTACCTGGAACGGCGATTGCGCCAGACCTCGTCGGATTTCATCCGCCAGGAGATGTCGCAATATATGGCCTCGCGTCCGTGCCCGACATGTAAGGGCGCGAGACTTCGACCCGAGATCATCGCTGTCACGATCGACGACCACTCGATTGTCGACATCGCCGGCATGTCGGTGCAGGATGCGCTGAATTTTGCTGAGCGCTTACAGTCCGGAGTGTTGTCAGATCGCGAGCTTCTCATCGCCCGCCAGGTTCTGAAGGAAATCCGCGAGCGACTCGGTTTCCTCGTTGATGTCGGCCTCGACTACCTGACACTCAACCGCGGAGCCGCGAGCCTCTCGGGTGGTGAGGCGCAACGCATCCGTCTGGCAACCCAGATCGGCAGCCGCCTGATGGGCGTCATGTACGTGCTGGATGAGCCGTCGATCGGCCTGCACCATCGCGACAACGCGCGGCTGATCGGCACGCTGGAGCACCTGCGTGACATCGGCAATACATTACTCATCGTTGAGCACGATGAAGAGACGATGCGCTCGGCGGACTGGATCATTGACATTGGACCGGGCGCCGGTGAGCACGGCGGCCACATCGTTGCGGCTGGTACCTACCCCGAGATCGTCGCCAACCCGGACTCGATCACCGGAGACTACCTCAGCGGCCGGCGTAGCATTCCGATGCCTGAGGAGCGGCGGATTGGCAACGGCCTTCAGCTCGTCCTGCGCGGAGCACGCGAGAATAACCTGAAGGATGTCACGGCAGAGTTCCCGCTTGGGACGTTCATCTGCGTTACCGGCGTGTCCGGCTCCGGCAAGAGCACGCTCATCACCGACACGCTCTACCGGCGCATCGCACAGGTGCTGTATCGCGCCCACGAGCGACCGGGAGCGTTTGACCGGCTGGACGGTATCGAGCACATCGACAAAGTGATCGATATCGATCAGAGCCCGATCGGACGCACGCCGCGCTCGAACCCTGCGACCTACACCGGCGTCTTCACCCACATCCGCGAGCTGTTCGCTGCGATGCCGGAAGCGAAGACGCGCGGGTATAAGGCGGGACGCTTCTCATTCAACGTCAAGGGCGGACGCTGCGAAGCGTGCTCCGGCGACGGCATAGTCAAGATCGAGATGCAGTTCCTGCCGGACGTGTACGTGCCGTGTGAGGTCTGCCACGGCAAGCGCTACAATCGCGAGGCGCTTGAGATTGAATACAAGGACAAGAACATCGCCGATGTCCTCGACATGACAGTCGAAGAATCACTGGAGTTTTTCGCGAACATCCCGAAGATCCGCAACAAGATGCAGACGCTCTACGATGTCGGCCTCGGTTACGTCCATCTCGGCCAACCTGCCACGCAGTTGTCTGGCGGCGAGGCACAGCGCGTCAAGTTGGCGTCCGAGCTATCGCGCCGCGCAACCGGCAAGACGCTCTACATCCTTGATGAGCCGACGACTGGATTGCACTTCGCAGACATTGAACGTCTGCTCGGCGTCCTCCAGCGGCTGACTGACGCTGGGAACACCGTCCTGGTCATCGAGCACAATCTTGATGTCATCAAGTCCGCCGACTGGATCATCGATCTCGGCCCGGAAGGCGGGCATCGCGGTGGCCAGATCATCGCGCAGGGGACTCCGGAAGAGGTCGCCGCCATCGCGTCGTCGTATACAGGGCAGGCGCTCCAGTCGATCCTGTCTGCACCGGCGATGGCTGCCGACTAGCAGACTCTGACCGCGTTGGTCAGAGTGTTCGTACGCTCTGTCCGCGTTCATCGTTCGGTACTTGCGTCATGCCGCCGGTGATTGCTATCATCGGTCAGTGCGAGCCAGTATCCAGTGTCTGTATGCACGCTCAGTGCGAGAGCGGCCTGGAAGCATAACGCCGATGTCGCAACGATCGGAACCACACCAACCCGCTGCCATTCGCAGGATGGTCCTGGTACTCAACCAGAACTATGAGCCACTGAATGTCTGCAATATGCGCCGCGCCATCGGCCTCGTCCTCCACGACAAGGCCGAGATTCTGGACGTCTATCAGTCATCGATTGCAACGTCGTCCCGGACGTTCGAAGCGCCCTGCGTCATACGCCTCAGCCATCTGATCCGGCGACCGCATCCGCGCGTGAAGCTCACGCGGCGTGAGATCTTCATTCGCGACAACTACACATGTCAGTACTGCGGCGTTCATACCGGCGATCTGACGATCGACCACATCGTTCCACGGTCGCGCGGCGGCGAGCATTCCTGGGAGAATCTCGTGTCGGCCTGTCGATCCTGCAACCATCGCAAGGGTGGGAAGCTGCTGATCGACTCGAAGATGCGGCTGCGTCGTGAGCCGTTCGAGCCGAAGGCCGGTCGGTACTACACGATTCAGCGGAGAATCAATTCCTCGGTGTCAGACGCGTGGCTGCGATTCATCCCCGGATTTGAGCAGATGCCGCGCGCGTATTCCCACAGTAGCGCCAGCGACTGAGCAGCAGCCTGTCAACTGAAGGCCGCTGCTCACGACGTCCTACCTGGTAGGGCGTCTTTCGTTGTTCAATCGCGATGAACGATCGGCAGGTATGTCAGAATGTATGGTCGAGTAAGTGAAGCTCCGAACAGGCGATTCGACAGCCGTGCGCGGGGCTGGCCTGGCACACGCGGCGGAATCAGCTGCAGTCGTCCTCACCTTGCCGGCCTGATTGATGATCGAACGGACTGAGAAGGAGACCGACAATGCTGGACTTACGGCTGATCCGCGAAAAGCCCGAGTTTGTCAAAGAGCAGATCGCCAAGCTGCACACGACCGCGCCGATCGACGAGATCGTCGAGCTGGACGAGCGCCGACGAGCATTGCTGACCGAGGTTGAGACAATGCGCGCGACGCTCAACGAGGGCTCGCGCCAGACCGGCAAGGTCCCTGCCGGCGCAGAGCGCGACGCGCACATCGCAAAGATGCGGCAGCTCGGCGACGAGATCTCGACGCAGAACGAGACCGTCGCCGCGCTCGACAAGGAGCTCCTGCACCTGCAGCTTCTCGTTCCAAATCTCCCAGCGCCGGAAGCACCGGTCGGCGCAGACGAGAACGACAATATTGTGACGAGCACCTGGGGGACGCCGCGCACGTTCGATTTCCAGCCGCGCCCACACTGGGAGCTCGGCGAGCAGCTCGGAATCATCGACTTCGAGCGTGGCGTCAAAGTCTCGGGCTCACGCTTCAACTTCCTGCGTGGCGACGGTGCTCGACTCCAGCGCGCGATCATTTCCTGGATGCTCGATCTGCACCGCGAACAGGGCTACGACGAGGTCTATCCTCCGTATCTCGTGCGCCGCGAAGCCATGGTCGGCACCGGTAACCTGCCAAAGTTCGAGGACACACTGTTCCGCGACGAAGCGGAAGATCTCTGGATGATTCCAACTGCCGAGGTGCCGGTCACAAACATGTATCGAGATGAGATCCTCGACGGTGCGCAACTGCCGATTAACCACACGGCCTACTCGGCCTGCTTCCGGAACGAAAAGGCCAGCGCAGGTCGCGATGTTCGCGGCATCAAGCGCCTGTTCCAGTTCGACAAGGTCGAGATGGTCATGTTTGTCCGGCCCGAAGAATCAAGCGACGCCCACGCTCGGTTGGTCCGTGACGCCGCCGAGACGCTGGAGCGTCTGGAGTTGCCATACCGCAACCTGGAGATCTGCACCGGTGACCTGTCGTTCGTCGCCGCACGCAAGGTCGATCTGGAAGTCTGGGCACCGGGCGTCGATGAGTGGCTGGAAGTGTCGTCCTGCTCAAACTTCCGCGACTTTCAGGCGCGCCGATCGAACATCCGGTTCCGACCGGCAGAAGGCCAGCGACCGCAGTTCGTCCACACACTAAACGGCTCGGGCCTCGGCATGCCGCGAACGATGATCGCGGTCATGGAGAACTACCAGAACGAAGACGGGTCGATCACCATTCCGACGGTCCTCCGGCCATACATGGGCGGCCAGGAACGCATCGGTTAACCGGGCTGAAGTCCTGAAGCAGGCAGTGTAAAATCCAGGGAGCGTCCGTCACAATCGTGGCGGGCGCGACATTGGAGAGGTGGCCGAGTGGTTTAAGGCGGCTGTCTTGAAAACAGTTGAGTGATGAGCTCCGGGGGTTCGAATCCCTCCCTCTCCGCAGCAATAATGCAGACAAGCGCTCGGTTCGTATGAACCGAGCGCTTGTCATTGAGGGCTGAGTTCGCCCAGCCGGTTGTCTACTGCTTGGTCATCCGAACCTGCCAGACTTCCGGGCCTTCTTCGAGGTATTCCCAGGCGATTGCGCCCGGACGCTCGGCCATCAGCTGGTAATAGAGCGGCTTCGGATCGTGGTCGTTAACCAGCCGCATCGTCTCGCCGGCCGCCAGACCGTCAATCTTCTCGAAGATCATCGGATGCCGATCGCGCGGCACCATCCCGCGAACATCCACAACGACCGTCTCACTCGCTTGCGATGACATGGCCTACCCTTTCTCCACCTGCCGCGCGTCGACTCCGGCGCATGCGGCCGATAACACGATCGAGCGGTCCGGACTGCCAGTGACTGGCGATCCGAACGACGTTGCTCAGGAAGCAGCCGATCCCGCCAGCGGCGAGCAGTCCGCCCGCCGTTACAAGAAGATCGACACCCAAGAGAATCCCTGAAGCCGAGGTAATCAGCGCTGCGAGCCAGCAGATCCAGCCGATCCGCGCAACTCGCAGCTTGTAGAGCTCTTCCAGTCGCGGCACCTTCTGGCGGCCAGCAACTGGCGCGTAGCGATTGAGCCAGACGAGGAATGTCGCAATCTTGTAGAAGAAGCCCTGAATGGCGCTAATCATCATCCCGGCGATGCCCAGCCAGACTGCCACCACCCATAACTCGCCTGCTGGGCCGTCACCGCGGATGAAGCCAATGAACAACGCCAGTCCGGCAAGCACACCGCAGCTGGCGGCCGTCATTGCGAATGGAATGTGGACATCGATCTGCCGTCGACGACGCGCGTGATACATGTGGGCGAGCTGGACGAAGAATAGCGCCTGCCCGATCAACACGAGCGCCGATGCCATGATGAACACCGGTCGTGAATGAAATAGCAGGAAGCTCGTCGCCAGTGTCCAGCCGCCGACAAGCGTGAACCCAAGCTCGGCCCAGGCAACGCGATGCCAGAGGCGATCTTCGCTGAGCGTGAACATGCCGACCAGCCGATAGGCGACGCCGAACAGGAGCGGCGTGATCCAGCACAGGATCATCAGTGTCGCGTGGGCGGCCAGCAGCGACAGCGTCCGCCCCTCCAGAAAGCCGGTTGTCTTGTTCAGCGCCAACAGCAGACCCGCAGCAACGCCGAGCGGCAATCCAACGACCGCAGCAGCGATGTGCCAGCGGATGACGCCGCGCTCGGGCGCGGATGCCAGCGTCATCCAGACGATGGCTGCGTACAGGAGCAACGCGGCGAACAGGAGTGTTCCGCCGATTCCCAGGCCGATTTGCCAGGTTGCTACCAAAGATGGCAGGAACAGCAGAACGCCGACGAGATATACCCAGAATGAGAAGCGCGCGACGCGCGGCGCAGCAAGCGGCTCCTGCAACACCACCGGCACGAGCTGATAGCTCGCACCAACGACCAGCGGCGCGACGATGCCGAGCGTGTGGAGATGCACAAACGCCAGCAGCTTCGGCGCGTAAAACGACTCCAGCAGGAGCGGATACGCCACAACGCCGATAATCCCCGTGACCAGCAGCCCGAACATCGCGAGTGCCATGAAGCGCGCTGGAATGTCCAGATCAGGGGCGTGGGCGGAACTGATGCCCCCACTCGGTCGAGGGATCGCAGCTGGCTTCACGGCGCAGCCTCAGCGAACGGTGGCTTCTGGATCAGCACTTCAATCTGATCCGGTGCCAGCTCACGTGTGTCGTGGCGGTAGCCCATCGTATCGAGTTGCGGATAGAGATGCATCGGGCGCCGGACGTGGTGGACGAGCAATGACGAGCCATCCGGCAACGACTCCAGTGCTTCCATGATCTTGATCAACGGCTCTGGCGGAACCAGCTCGCTCACGTCGATCGTGACGCTGGCGTCAGCACTCCCCCAATCCGATTCGGAAACTGGTGGCGCAGGTTGCTTCCGCTCACCGGCAGTCTTCGGCGCGAGCTTCTTGCCCGAGTGGAAGAACCAGATGCGCCATTCGTCCGGCGCGTTGAACTCTGTCCAATGCTCAAAGCCGCGCATGCCCAACACGTCGTACAGCGGAACCGGCTCGAAGCTGTTCAGCAGCAGGAACGCCTGCCCCTCCGGTATCTGCCGCGACACTTCCATGATGGCGCTGAACGGCTCCTCGCCTCGCTCCTGGAATGGACGCGCGTCTAGCTCCTGCGCGACTGTTACGTCGTCGAGCCACGTCGGTTGATCGGAAGCGACAGGAGTGTCGTCCTCAGAATCCGGGTCGTCGTCGGTTGCTACATCGAGACCGGCGGCAGCATTCAGCCGCGAAATGAGCGCCCTTGGTTCAATTCCCGCAATCCCGGCCGCCTGCTCAACAGTGATGAGCCGCGATTGCACCTTGCGTAGCGCTGGATTACGCAGCTTCTCAAAGGCCGGAGTAGTCTCAACCAGAGTGTCGAGCAGATCAGGATAGATCTTCAGGACATCGCTGATCCTCCACTGCCCAGTTACTGGCTGCCCGACTTCGAGGTCAGACTCCTTCTTCCTGGATATGAGCCGCATTACCACCACCCCAACTCCTGCTTACCCTCATCGGAGATTCGGTCCGGCGTCCATGGCGGATACCAGACCAGGTTCACTTCGACACCGTCGACACCCGGCACGCGCGATCGGACTGCCGAGTCAACCGCGTCGGTCAGCACATCGTGGAGCGGGCAGCCGGGCGTCGTCAGTGTCATCGTGACGCGGACATCGTTGTTGCTGATCTCGACTCCATAGACGAGTCCCAGGTCGACGACGTTCACGCCGAGCTCGGGGTCGTAGACCTCCTTGAGAATCGCGAGGATCATGTCCTCGTTCATGAGTGCCGATAGCATGACGACACGCTGCCTCTCATCTATGTCGTGCCTGATGAAGATGACTTGCTGTTGATCGCGGCGCTGAGCTCGGCCAGTAATGCGTGCGTTGGCTGCCCATAGATTCGGCAGGCGTCACCGATGCTCTCGAATTTCGCAAGGTCGCAACTGAAGCAAAGCATCCGCCGCCGGACGAATACCCAGGTGACCTCCGGATGGCGCGACAGCAGGTCTTCAAGGTTGGTATCGGCAGTGATGTGGTCGTCAGCCAACGTCGAAAGTCCTTCCGGAACTCTCCGTCGCTCGTCATCCTGGTTATGCCAGTTGCGGTTGCCGACGTCTTTGCGCTAGCGCAAAGAGGCGTGGTCAGGCGGAATCGCTAACTGCGTCATCGGCGATGGCAACGAGCTCATGCGTGCGCACGATGACAACGTGCTCGCGGGCTGAAATGAGGATGCCGCGTTGATCCCACGAGGCCAGAATGCGGCTGGCAGTACTGAGTGTCGTCCCACACAGGTCAGCGATCGCTTGCCGGGACAGCGTCGCGTCAATCTCGATACCCTGCTCGATGCGGCGTCCGGTACGGTTCGCCAGGCGCATGAGCATTCGTGCGATGCGTCGTTCGACGCGCTCGGTCTGCAGCTCCTGAATTCGAGATTCTGCTTCCCGGAGTCGCATACTGAGTTCCCGAATGAGGCCCGTCGCAAAAGCAGGATGCTCCTCGATCAGGCGCGAAAACTCGGTTGCGGCAAGCGCGAGCACGTCAGACCGTGCCGAAGCAATCGTCGTCGCTGGGTAGTGCGACGCGCCCCAGCCACCTGCGCCACCAAACAGCTCTCCGGGCCGGATGAGGCGCAAAATCACCTCGCGCGCGTCGTCTGTCTCACGAACAACGCGAACCTCGCCATCGGCAAGCACGTAGATTGCGCCGGCAGGTTGACCCTCAACGAAGATGATCTCGCCCTTCTGGAACGAGCGGACGCGACATTGACTCGCAACGCTGTTCAGCACATCCCGATCGAGCTGGCTAAATGGTCGTACCCAACTCAGCAGATCTGCGCGCCGTTCGAGATCCCATGATGACTGGTGCCCTGTCACGTCGCAAACGGCCTCTTTCCAGCGCGTCTACCAATGCGAGGAGAATGGATGACTAGCCTTCCGAGGCAACCATAATATGCACCAGCATCGACTTGCCAGATTCCGGCGTTCGCCGCTGTGGGCTCTGCTATACTTCAGCGCGGCCTGCGGTGTCTCGCACGTGAGTGCGCGCGCCGGATCAATAGCGCTACTGGCGTTGTTGAGTGCCGAACCTGGGAAGGTGCCAGAGTGGTCGAATGGGGCCGCCTGCTAAGCGGTTGTGGGCCGTAAAAGTCTACCGAGGGTTCGAATCCCTCCCTTCCCGCGCGGAGCGGTCGGGCGTAATGCCCGACCGCTTTCTTTTTCGGCGCAGATGTCGATGGGAGCAATCGAGATGACTGAGCAACGGAGCGTGCAGGACATTATTGACGACGCAGTCAACCGCAAGGTCTGGGCGATCGTCGGTGCCTCTGAGAATACGGAGAAGTTCGGCTACAAGATCTATCGCAACATGAAGCAAGCCGGCTACACCGTTTACGGTGTGAACCCGAATGCCGAGACAGCAGACGGCGATCCCGTCTATGCGACGCTGTCAGACCTGCCGGAGAAGCCGGATGTCGTTGACGTTGTCGTGCCGTCGTGGGTGGGGCGGCGTGTGGCGACCGAGGCCGCCGAGATCGGCATTCCGATCTTCTGGTTACAGCCGGGTGCCGAGAGCGACGAGCTGATCGAATATGCCACTGGCCTTGGACTGGATGTCGTTCATCACCGCTGTGCCATGGTCGAGAAGCGCATCTGGCCGAACGGCATCAACGAGCCGCCGCACTGAGTTCCACCGCAGCTGTCGTCGCCTCAATGCCATTCAACTCGGTGTCGGGCATGGGTCTGAGAAGTCTCTCCTGCATTGGACTACGTCGAACGCAACTGAAGAGCGCAGGATCGGTGCTCCGACCCTGCGCTCTTGCGGTTCAAATCCGTGACGGAGCGCTCTTACTCCACGTTGGACACGTCGTCGATCTGCGCACGCTGCAGGCGGCCGCTGTAGTCGACGTAGATTGACTGCCACTCGGTGACAACATCGAGGCCAGCCTGGCCAGCCTCGCGGTGACCGTTGCCGGTCGCCTTGGTGCCGCCGAACGGTAGCTGGATTTCTGCGCCAATCGTGCCGGCGTTGATGTAGCAGATGCCGGTGTAGATGTCCTGCATCGCCCGGAACGCGCGATTCACATCCTGCGTATAGATGGACGCGGACAGTCCGTACTTGACGTTGTTTGCCACGTCGATCGCCTGATCGAGACCATCGACCGGGATCACCGCCGTCACCGGACCGAAGATCTCTTCCTGGGCAATGCGCATGTCCGGCTTCACGTTGCCAAACACGGTCGGCTGGTGGAAGTGGCCCTTCGCCAGATCGTCCCAGTCAGCAACCCGGCCACCGACTGCAAGGTCGGCACCCTCTTCCTTGCCAATGACGATGTAGGACTGGATGCGCTCAAGCTGCGACTTGCTGACAACGGGGCCAACATCAGTCGAGGCATCGAGTCCATCACCCAACCGCATGGCTTCGGCGCGATCGGCGATCTTCTGCGTCACTTCGTCCGCCACACGCTTGTCGGCGATCACGCGGCTGGCGGCCGTGCAGCGCTGGCCGGAGGTGCCGAACGCACTCCAGACGATGCCCTCGACGGCGAGATCGACATCGGCATCGTCCATCACGATGATGGCGTTCTTGCCACCCAGCTCAAGCGACACGCGCTTCAGCGACCGCGCCGCCTCGACGTTGATGTGCGTGCCGGTCTCGGTCGAGCCGGTGAATGAGATGAGCGCGACGTCGGGGTGCTCAAGTAGAACTTCGCCGGCCTCCTGGCCGCTACCGATCACGAGGTTCAGGACGCCCTTCGGCAGTCCGGCTTCCTCGAAGATCTCGACCAGTCGTACGGCCATGCGCGGCGTGTACGAAGCCGGCTTCAGGACAACCGTGTTTCCGGCTACGAGTGCGGGCATGATTTTCCAGGTGGGAATCGCCATCGGGAAGTTCCACGGCGTGATCGCAGCGACGACACCGAGCGGCTTGCGGATCGACATCGCCCACTTGTTGGGGAGCTCGGCCGGCACGGTGTGACCGAACATGCGACGCCCTTCGCCGCCCATGTAGAACGCCATGTCGATGCCCTCCTGGACATCGCCCTTGGCCTCAGTCAGTACCTTGCCCATCTCCTCGGTCATCTCGCGACCGAGCTGTTCTTTCTGCTCCATCATGAGTTGACCAACACGATAGAGGATCTCGCCATCGCCGGCTGGAGGCGCCTCCAGCTATCGAACGCGTTGTTGGCAGCTTCGACAAGGACGACGTCATCGGTGGCCGTGCCTTTGGTGTAGGTGGCCACCAACTCGCCAGTGGCCGGGTTGTGGCGCGTAAAGGTCTCGCCAGAAGCGGATTCTTTCCAGGCACCATTGATGTAGTTCTTGAAATCCGTCATCAAAACCATCCTTTTCCGGCGAATCGACACTCCGTCGTGTCGGGCGCAAGCCCTGCAATATGCTAAACGGCAGTGTAGCAAACGCGCTGACCGGGAAAATCCGCGTCGCTGCTATGCTTTCGGACATCAGGCGCTTCGCACGACGATGTAGTTGGGAAATTCGACAGGGAATGCCAGTGAACGAGGGTTCGTCTCACCACTCCCGCCGCGACAAACTCGTCGCCCCGGCGCTTGCCATCGCCATCTGTATCCTGATTACGATGTTTGTCGTGCTTTACGTTGCGCTCGATCCGCTCCTCAGCGATCTCACCTCAACCGGCGCGGATCCGACCATCACGATCACGACAGTGCAAGAGACTCCCACGGGCTCGCCTGAACCATGAGCCAGCCGCGAGACGCTGCAATCCGCTTGGTATACTTTCCGCGTCAGAATGCACTTTCGACCGACGAATTTCCCAACCCAACAATGAAGGAGACATCATGCAGAGGGTGACGATTATCGGCCTCGGGCTGATCGGCTCGTCAATCGGTCTTGGACTTCGCCGATGGGCAACGAAGGACGGCAATCGCGACTCGGTGCTTCACGTCACCGGCTTCGATCTCGATCTCGAGCACCAGAACTACAGCAAGAAGATCAAAGCGGTAGACAACACCGAGTGGGATCTTTCGCGTGCGGTAACAGATGCCGACCTGGTTATTCTTGCCGTCCCGCCGCTCGCGACTAAAGAAGTCATGGAATCGATCGCACCACACTTGAAAAGCGGTGCTGTCGTTACAGACACAACGTCGACTAAGTCCGACGTGATGGAGTGGGCAAAGGCACAGCTTCCGAGCACGGTCAGCTTTATCGGTGGACACCCGATGGCCGGGAAGACGCAGAGTGTTGAGGGTGCCGAAGCTGACCTCTTCAAGGACGCTACCTGGTGCGTCGTCCCGCAGGTCGACGCCGACGAGGCGGCTGTCCAGACGGTCCTGGGTATGGTGAACGCGCTCGGCGCTGAGCCGCTGTTCATCGACGCGGTCGAGCACGACGCCTATGTCGCGGGAATCAGCCACCTGCCGTTCCTGTTGTCGGTCGCACTCATGCGCTCCGTCAGCCGGGATGCAGGCTGGCGCGACATGAAGTACCTCAGCGCCGGAGGGTTCCGCGACGCGTCACGCCTGTCAGCCGGCAGCCCGGAGATGCACCGCGACATCTGCGCGACAAACCGCGGCGCGATTCTGCGCTGGATCGACACCGTAATGGAAGAGTTGGATCATCAGCGGACGTTGATCGCTTCGGCATCTCCGGAAGCTGATGAGGCGCTACTGGCCAACTTCACTGAAGCACGTGACGCGCGCGCGGACTGGGCGACGACTGAGCGCCGCGAGGGCCAGCTGGTGCAGCAGACGCAATCCGAGCTCTCGCAAGGGTCCGTCAGCGACCAGATGTCGCAGATGCTCTTCGGGGGCATGTTCCGTCGCCGCCCGCGGATGGATTCGCCGGCCGATCGCAAGGCAGCAGTCCGCAAGGATCGCCAGTAGATCCGACGAGTTGTGGCCTACGGAACGATTGACCACTCGGACGGGAGATCGTAGAAGTAGAGCACGCGAGTGGGATGCCCTCCAGCGCGTATGCGACCGCGATCCTTGCGCTGAATTTCGGAGTAGCTGTTCTGGACCTGCACGATCCGCTTTGATCCCAGGTTGAAGACGATGAGACCCGTACGGCCCGGCTGCGTGCTCGCGCGCCGGGTCGCGTCGTTGTAGACCCGAAACGGCGGCCAGTCCAACGGCGACTCGTTCGCCATGATCGACTCAATCTGGCTGGTGTTCCCACGAAGATTGTGTTCATCGAACACGGCGAGACCGTTGAGAATCGCATTCGGAAACTGATCGTCATATCGGCGGGCGAATTCGAGCAGCTCGGCCAACGTCGACGCGCCACGCGCGCAGGCGGCAACCAGCATCTTTAGCGCGTGGGCTGGCCCAAGAAAGCTGACAGTGCCATCGGCATCGGCAACGGTATAGCGGAACATAGACCTATCCAGTGAAGTGGTACGACCGCTGAGCAGAAGATCTCAGCGCAAGGCAAAACACGAGTGTAACATCGAACGATCATACGGAGATCGTACGACCGAACAAGGCTGAAACGGAAGGCGTGTCGTACACTACAAACACGATCGCTGTTCTGTTCGCGAGTCCATGCATCAATCCTGTTATCGTCGGTGGCGTCCAGAATCGCGCGGAATCACGTCGGAATCTTGATTCCGTCCCCGTGCTCCGCATCTCCTTCGCGGAGGAGGCTGCAATGCCGGACAAGAAATACACCAAGGTCGAAGAAGAGATCATCCAGATTCTGGATCGCATGGGAGATGATCCTGCCCCTCAGCGTCCACCGAACCTGCGTCTCGTTCACTCACAGAAGCCGAAACGACGCAAGCTGTCTTCGCTCCCACGCGTCCCGGGAATTTCGCCAACCATCATCCTTGGCGGCGTCTTCCTGTTTGCGTTCGTTGCGCTGATGACGAGCGGAGTGATCCAGATTGTCGCGGCGGTGCTGGCGCTCGTTTGCTTTGTTGCGATGCTTCTCGGTCGCGGACGAGCACCGCGCGGCGGAACAGCGCCCAACTTCGGTCCCCAAACATGGCGCGGACGCGACATCACTCTCTCGTCGGAACCGACGACTCCGATTGGCGACCGCATTTCAGCCTTGTTCCGTCGGTTCAGGCGCTGATCAAACCTGGTCGTGGACCACACATTCGACCACTGGATTATCACGTGTTCGACCGGGGGCACGCGACATCACGGGGTATAATGAGACTGACTCTGCCGACCGGAATCGCGGTCGGCATCTTCATCCCTCCGGAATGGAGCAACCCAGCATGCCAGCCTTCCGCATCGTCTCCGATCTGCAACCGACCGGCGATCAGCCACAAGCCATTGAGGAGATCGTTGCCGGTCTCAATGCAGGGATGGCCAAGCAAACCCTCCTCGGCGTCACCGGCTCAGGCAAGACATTCACGATGGCCAACGTCATCGAACGTATTCAAAAGCCGACGCTGGTGCTGGCGCACAACAAGACGCTCGCCGCCCAGCTTTATAGCGAGTTCAAGGAATTCTTCCCGGACAACGCCGTCGAGTACTTCGTGTCCTACTACGATTACTATCAGCCGGAAGCCTATATCGCGCGGACTGATACCTACATCGAGAAGGACGCGCAGATCAATGATGAGATCGACAAACTGCGCCACGCCGCGACGCGCGCACTGCGCACCCGCGATGACGTTGTGATCGTCGCGTCCGTCTCCTGCATCTATGGCCTCGGCTCACCATCGGACTATGAGCAGCAGGTCGTCAGTCTCAAGCGTGGTCAGGCGATCAGACGCGATCGCGTGCTTCGACATCTTATCGACGTGCAATACGATCGCAACGACATGACGCTCGTGCGCGGCACCTTTCGTGTGCGCGGCGACACGCTGGAGATCTACCCGGTCTACGACGAGCTGGCCATCCGCGTGGAATTCTTCGGAGACGAGGTCGATCGCATCGTCGAGCTCGACCCACTCACCGGCGAGATTCTTGCCGAGCGAGACAGCACCGAGATCTATCCGGCCAAGCACTTCGTCACCACCGACGACAAGCTCAAGGTCGCCATCGTCGACATTCTGGCGGAGCTTGATGATCGCCTCGCACAGCTCGATCGTGAGGGCAAGGTACTGGAAGCCGCCCGCCTCAGGCAGCGCACGATGTATGACGTCGAGATGTTGCAGCAAGCGGGCTATTGCGCGGGCGTCGAGAACTACTCAATGCACCTCGGCCGCCGCCACCCGGGCCAGAAACCGTGGACGCTCCTCGACTACTTCCCCGCCGACTTCCTGCTCTTTGTCGACGAGTCGCACATCTCACTGCCGCAGGTTCGCGGCATGTATCACGGCGACAAAGCCCGTAAGGATGTCCTGATCGATCACGGCTTCCGGCTGCCGTCAGCCCGTGACAACCGACCGCTCACGTTCGACGAATTCCTCGAGACGATTCACCAGGTGGTCCATGTGACGGCGACACCGGGGCCGTTCGAGATGGAGCACTCCGAGCAGATCGTCGAGCAGATCATTCGACCCACTGGTCTGCTTGACCCGCAGATCTCGGTGCGACCGACGAAGGGCCAGATCGACGATCTGCTGCACGAGATCAACGAGCGGATCGCCCACGGCGAGCGCATTCTGGTCACGACCCTGACCAAAAAGATGGCCGAGGATCTGTCCGATTACCTCAAAGAGATGGGTATTCGTACCCATTACCTGCACTCCGAGATTGAGACATTGGAGCGGATAGAGATCCTGCGCGACCTGCGACTCGGCATCTACGATGTCGTCGTCGGCATCAACCTGTTGCGAGAGGGGCTTGATCTTCCCGAAGTGTCGCTCGTGGCGATCCTTGACGCAGACAAGGAAGGCTACCTGCGGTCGTACGGATCGCTGATCCAGACCGTTGGGCGTGCCGCCCGGCACGTCGACGGCATGGCGATCATGTACGCGGACAACATGACCGTCTCGATGCAAAAGGCGATCGAGGAAACGTATCGACGTCGTGACAAGCAGATCGCGCATAACAGCGAGCATGGCATTGTCCCGCGCACGATCGTCAAGGAGATCCGCGACCTGACCGATCGGGTCAAGATGGCGGCCGAGGAATCACCTGAGTACGCGGCAGGCTCGCCGGATGGCGAGATCGCGATGATTCCGCCAGATGAGCTGGCACGTCTCATCAGCGACCTGGAGCGCCAGATGAAGGACGCCGCCAAGATGCTCGAATACGAGCGAGCGGCACTGCTTCGCGACCAGATCGTTCAACTGCGCCGCATCCAGGAAGTGGTGTAGGCTTCCGAATCGTGCTCTGCCCGCCGTCCCCATCGACGATCGTTGGGGAGCATTCGCCTGGGTAGACGGTGAAAGGACATATCTGATTGCGAGACCGCCGCACGTACGACGAGCGACGACCGCCGACTCGCGGCCGCGACACGTCGCAACGCAACGCGTTGATTGCGATCGCCTTCTTCCTCGCCGCCTTTGCATTTGTCGGAGTCATGCTGCTTACCGACCGCGGTAACGATGACAATCCGTCGCGGGCCAATGCGGCGAATACCCCCAGCTTCAGTGGCGTTGTTGGCAGCACGGTAACACCGGACCTCTCAACCGCTACCCAGTCGATCGCTGGAATTCAGCCAACCGTCACGCCACAAGCTCCGCCCACCGAAACTGTCGGTTCGGCCGAACCAACGTCAACCGACGAGGTTGTCGTTGAGGAAGAGGAGTCGACTGAACACATTATCGAAGACCCGACCGAAGAAATCGTCGATGAACCAGTCGACGAGGAGCCAACGCCTGAGCCGTTGATCGGCGACTTTGGCTCGTTACCGCCTGCGCAGATCGTCAGCGGCGGACTAGCGCGCGGCCTGACGCTCGACTATGTCCTCGACCGGTCCGCTGTGAGTGCACCGATCACTGGTACCGTTTACAAATTCATCTGGCCGGAATACAGCGCCGACGATGTCGCGGTCATGGCCGCAAACGTCGGCGTCGATGGCGACGTCACAACCAACAGCAGCACGTCGTACAGCGTCGTCGGCTCGTCCAGCTCTTTGTACGTCCGTACACGGTCCATCCAGTACAGCGATTCTTCAGCAACCACCGCACCGCTGGCCGATGATGACACGCTGATTGCATCTGCCGAGAGCTGGCTGGCAAACAGCGGGCTGGTCAGCACCAGCGTCGGTAGTGGGCAGATCATCGGACGCAACGACGACGCCGACATCGCCGTTGTCTTCGTGCAGCCGGCCAATCCGTCACCGCTACTGGCAGCCTTCCCGTCTGCATCGGTCACAGTCACTGGTGCTGGTGTCGTTCGTGAGGCCAACATTCAGTGGCCGGTTGATTACGTTGGCTCCGAATATGGTATGCGATCGCTCTCGGAGGTCTGGAACCAGGTCGTGGCTGGACAGGGCGCGATCGAAGCCGATATGAGCGATGTACCCGGCACCGGCTCGGTCTACGCGAAATTCACCGTTGAGAGAATCGGCATCGCCTATTCCGTCGGGTCGGGCAGCGAAGGCGAGTTCCTGCTGCCGATCATGGTCTTTAGCGGCACAGCGGTCACGGACGACGGATCCGCCTTCCCGGTCTGGGTCTATATGTCTGCCGTGCAAGGAGAGGCCTCGGCTGCTGGATGAAACGACATCAACGCAATCGCGAGCGCGCAATTGCCGGGATCGCCTGCCTCGTTCTCGTCGCGCTGGGGGTCAGCCTGCTGCCGCTCTGGCGTGATAGCGACGTCGCACGCGCGCGAGACATCGACAAGTGGGCGTATTACGTCGGCAACGATCCGACATCGCGCGCGTCGCTCGAACAGAACATCGAGCAGATCGATGTCGTTTCACCCTACTTCTACCACCTGACACCGAATGGCTCGATCAAGACATTCGCCCAACCGGATGTCACAGCGTTTGTGAAGGCGCACGGCAAGAAGGTTGTCCCGCTGATCCAGAACGAAGCGCGCTGGGACGACTTCTCGAAGCAGATCGACACACCAGAAGAGCGCGACGCCATCGTCGCGAAGCTGGTTGAGGTCGTCGCTACCAACGGCTATGACGGTATCCACATCGACTTCGAGGGCCTGAACCAGACTGACCGTGAAGCACTGACCGATTTCATGCGGCGACTCAACCTCTCATTCAAGCCACGCGGCTGGATCGTGAGCCAGGCTGTCATCGCTCGCACGAGCGACGCACCATCGACCTGGGGCGGTGTCTACGACTACAAGGCGCTGGCAGCGGTCAATGATTATGTCGCGATCATGGCCTACGACTGGGGCTACGCCGGACGGCCCGATCCCGCGCCGGTCGCGCCGATCTGGTGGGTGCGAGATGTCCTGACCTACGCGCGCAAACAGATGCCCGACAATCGCATCCTCCTCGGCATCCCCTATTACGGATACGACTGGAACACCACCAAGGGCCCGCCGGCCACGTCAGTCACGTTTGCTAAGGCAGCAACGTTGGCAGCGCAAGACGGCGCGGAGAGTGGCTACGACGAGGATGAGGGCTCACCGTGGATTCGATACACAGACGCCGCTGGTGACCAACACACCGTCTGGTACGAGAATGCGGCCAGCTTCGAGGAAAAGATCTCGCTCGTCCTCGACCGCAACATCGCCGGCTACGCGACGTGGCGTCTTGGGCATGAGGATCCATCGAGCTGGTATGTCGTCAATAGCCTGGCGACACCGGCCGCGAGAGTCCCAGCCTTCAACAGCACCGCAGACCGACTGTACTTTTCAGAAACCGGGCACAGCCTCGCTTACGGGTTTCTGACCTATTGGCAGCAGAATGGTGGACTCGCTCGGTTCGGTTACCCAAAGACCGAGGAGTTCACCGAATACGACCCGCTTGTCGGCAAGAGCTACACAGTTCAGTACTTTGAGCGAGCGCGGTTCGAATATCACCCGGAATTTGCGGGTTCAGAATTTGAGGTGCTGCTCGGCCATATGGGCCGCTGGGCGTTGGCAAAGCGCGGCATCGATCCGTGGGCATCTGCAACCTCACCGAAGACCGGACTCACCTACTTTGCTGAAACGGGCCACAATATGGGAGCAGAATTTCAACAGTACTGGACAATGCACGGCGGTCTGATGTCGTTCGGCTTTCCGATCAGCGAGCCGGTCCGAGAGCGCAATCAGGAAGATGGCAGGACATATCTCGTTCAATATTTCGAGCGCGCTCGATTTGAATATCATCCTGAATACGCCGGGACTGATTCAGAAGTTCTTCTCGGATTACTGGGCAATGAGATGCTTCGCGAGCGAGGATGGGTACGGTGAGCGAATCAACCAGACAGCAGCCGCTGATTCTTGTGCTGCACGGACCGAATCTCAATCTCCTCGGAAAACGCGAGCCGGAAATCTACGGCGCAACCACCCTCGATGAGATCGACCAGCGCCTGACGCACATCGCAGCCGAGCATGGCGCCGAGCTATCCATCACGCAGTCCAACTACGAAGGCGCGCTCGTCGACCAGATTCATCGCTACGGCTGGATTGCCGCTGGTATCATCATTAATCCGGGCGCGCTAACGCACTACAGCATCGCCTTGCGAGACGCAATTGCTGCGGTTCCCGCGCCGGCAATTGAGATTCATCTCTCAAATGTCGCCGCTCGTGAGCCGTTCCGCCACCACTCCGTCATCGCAGCAGTCGCGCGCGGGACACTTACCGGGTTCGGCGCGACCGGGTATGAGATGGCGCTCCACTACTTGCTGGATACCATCAAGCAGGATGGGAAGGCTCACATTGACTGAAACCGCGCAACGTGTGGATCAAGTGCGACAGGCGCTGAAGGATCAGGGCTTGGACGCAGTGCTGATTACGCACCCTTCGAACCGACTGTACCTGACCGGGTTCACCGGCGAGGATATTGCCCCGAACGAATCGTCGGGTCACCTGCTGATTACGGCAACCAACGCCGTGCTCGTAACCGGCTCGGTCAACGTCACGCAGGCCGAGGCGCAAGCGCCGCATGTCCGCGTTGTCCAGCGCGAAGGCGGTTGGGGAACAGCCGATGCCGCCGCCATCCTCGAATCTGGCGCGCATCGTATCGGCTATGAATCGCAGGCGATGTTCGACGGCGTCCTGCGTGGCATCAACGAGCGCTTGGGCTCCGAGAGCTACGCGGTGGACTGGGTGCCAGTCGATGGTCTCGTTGAGGAATTTCGCGCCATCAAGACGGACAGCGAGATCGAGCTGCTCCGCAAGGCGTTCGAGATCACTAACGCAGCATTTGAGCGGGTCGCCCCCACGATCAAAGCCGGCCAGACTGAGCACGAGGTCGCCTGGAAGATCCACGTTGCGTTCGTTGAGCTTGGTGCCGAGGGGCCGTCGTTCCCGACGATTGTCGCCGCCGGAACACACGCTGCTCGTCCACACCATGAGCCTGGTGACCGCGTGATTGAGGATGGCGTGCCGATCGTCATTGACATGGGCGCGCGCTACAAGGGCTATTGCGCCGATCTCACGCGTACCGTCTGGGTAGGTGAGCCGGATGAGAAGCTCCGCGAGATCTACCCGATCGTCGCGCAAGCGGTCGAAGAGGTTCTGGAGCGCGTGCAGCCGGGCATGACCGGCCGAGAAATGGACGCCGTCGCGCGTTCATACATCGCAGAGCGAGGTTACGGTCGCGAGTTCAGCCACAGCCTCGGACACGGAGTTGGCGTCCGCGTCCACGAAGCGCCATCGGCGAGTACCGCGTCAACCGACACACTGCGACCGGGCAATGTCATCACCGTTGAGCCAGGCATCTACCTGCCCGAATGGGGCGGCGTTCGAGTCGAGGACGTCATCCTGATAACGGAAGACGGCATCGAAGTCCTGACATCTGCAAGTAAGATGTCTATCTGATAGAAGCGTTGAGGAGAACGACCACAATGATCGAAACTGGTGATCTGCGCAAAGGCCTCATTATCGAGCACGACGGTGCCCTGCAACGCATCGTTGAATATCAGCATGTAAAGCAGGGTCGTGGCAGCGCCTTTGTACGGCTCACCATGCGGAACCTACGGACTGGCTCGACGACCAACCAGACGTTCCAGGCCGGCAGCAGGTTCCCGCTCGTGCGACTTGAGCGCCAGCGTGTGCAGTTCCTCTACCCTGAAGACGAGAATTACATCTTCATGGACCTCGACACCTTCGAGCAGATTCCCCTGTCGAAGGAGACGCTCGGCGACGCACTGAAGTACCTGAAGGAGCAGGAGACGATCGACCTCTTGACGTATCAGGATGAGCCGATCGATATCGAGCTGCCAATCACTGTCGAGCTGGTCGTCACCCAGACTGATCCCGGATTCCGCGGAGACACCGCGACCGGCGGCAACAAGCCGGCCACGCTCGAAACGGGCGTCGTCGTCAACGTACCATTGTTCATCAACGAAGGTGACACGCTGAAGATCGACACACGCAGTGGCGATTACCTTGAGCGCGTCTCATAGGAGCATGACGGTGGTCGAGGACAGTGCAGTGCAACGCGATCAGGCGATCAATAACCTTGGCTCGGACGAGCTTTCGACATTCATTCGATCGCTCATAACAATGATGCAGACTGGCGGCATTGAGAGCCTTGATATGGCGTACGGTGACCTCAGCGTCAGCCTGCGCGCGAAGTCAGGGGCAGTTCCGACCACCTACGTGGGCAACAGTGCGACCGATTCGTCTACGACGCAATTCGCCAGTTCGCCGACCCCCATCGTAGAAGACGCTTCACACATCGTGAGCGCGCCGATGATCGGTACGTTCTACGTTGCGTCTGCGCCAAATGAACCGCCGTTCGTCCAGCCCGGCGACCGCGTCGAGGAGGGCCAGACAATCGGCATCATCGAGGCGATGAAGATCATGAATGAGATCGCCGCCGATCGATCCGGAACAATCGTCGAAGTCATCGCCGGTAACGCGCAGGCGGTCGAATATGGCAGCCCCCTCGTGGTGCTCAAACCAGACGACCAATAGCGCCATGTCCATGCGCGTCCTGAGTGTCCTTGAGATCACCGCGTACCTGAAGGAACTGATCGAATGCGATCCGGTTCTTTCTGACATCTGGGTACGCGGCGAGGTCACCAACTTCTCGCGCTCCGCTGCGGGCCACATCTACTTTTCACTTACCAGTGAAAGTCTCCAGATCAGCTGCGTACTGTTCAGGGGCAAGCAGAAGGGTCTCCTCGCCATGCCACGCAGCGGCGAGGAAGTGCTGGTGCACGGGCGCATCACGCTCTACGAGATGCGTGGCCAATACCAGGTCATGGTTGACAACGTCGCGCCGATTGGCATCGGCGTTATGCAACTGCAATTCGAGGAAGTGCGGCGGCGTCTCGAAGCCGAAGGGCTGTTCGCGCCGGACCGGAAGCGCCCGCTGCCGGAAATGCCCGCAACAATTGGCGTCGTCACCTCGGCGCAAGGCGCAGTGTGGCACGACATCCAGAATGTTGTCGCCCGTCGATTCCCGCTCACCGAGTTGATTCTGGCCCCCAGCGCCGTGCAAGGTCCGGACGCAGCGCTGGATCTCGCCCGTGCGCTCCGCAAGCTCGACGCGTTCGGCGGTTGCGACATCATCATCATTGGGCGCGGCGGCGGCTCAGCCGAAGACCTGGCGGCATTCAATGACGAGGGCCTGGCTCGCGCGATCTATGCAGCGCGCACGCCAATCGTCAGCGCCGTCGGCCACGAGACCGACACCTGCATCGCTGACCTCGTTGCCGACGTTCGCGCGCCGACACCGAGTGCGGCGGCCGAACTCTGCGTGCCCGACCGCGATGAGATCGTTGCGCAATTGGGATTCGCAGTGATGCGCGCACAGGCGAACGCGATTTCGAGTCTGCAATCCGCGCGTCAATTCGTGCAGCAGGCTACGCTGTCGACACGCCATCGACATCCATCCCGGTCGCTTGATTCTGCGCGACAAGTCGTTGACGAAGCCGAGCGGGCCGCAGTTGCCAACGTACCGCGGAGGCTGACGAACCACCGACGTGACATCGCGGCACTAGCGGCAGCATCGGCGCTGCTGGATCCGCGCGCGATCCTGCAACGTGGCTACGCGCTTGTGTCAACATCGACTCCAGATGGGAGCAGGCGAGTCAGATCTGCGGTCGTTGCGGCAGGTGCCGGCGAATTACAAATCGAATTTGCAGACGGGGCCGTCAAGGCGACCGTGCGTCAGGAGCGACAATGAGCAGCGACGACAATGGCACGCCTTCGCTAAAACAATTCGAGGCGCGAATCGAGCAGCTGCAAAGGGCTGTCAAGCGGCTTGAGGAAGATGATCTGACGCTTGCCGATACGATCGACGCCTACGAGGAAGCCGTGTCGCTGGCCAACAGCTGCAACGCGATGCTCGACGCGGCTGAGTTGCGCGTGCGCAAGATCGACGATTCGGCCCGCGCTTTGCGTGAAGAAGTCGTGCGCTATGAGTACAGCGAAAGCCGCGTCGCCCAGCTACTACTGGGCGACGACGATGAGCTTGCAGACCTGCTGGACGACGAAGAGTAATCCAACGCTAATATGCGCGCGCGAAGATCGCTTCGGTCACACCCGGCTTGCCGCACACAATACACGGGCCATGTTCGTTCGGCTGCTCGAACGGCAGGCAGCGAATCGTCGCCTTCGACGCTTCTTTGACGGTCGCTTCGCAGGCCTTGTCCCCACACCACGACGCCACTGAGAACCCGGCATTCGACGACGCGCGGTCATACAGCTCTTCGAGCGATGTCACCGCGACGGTGTGCGCGTTTTGGCGCTCAAGAGCCATGTTGTACAAGTTCGCCTGAATGTCCACGAGCAGGTCAGCTACGACCCTGCCGAGCTGATCGACGGCTACGACCTGCTTTTCGCGCGTATCGCGCCGCACGACAACAGCGTTGCCGCTCTGGACATCGCGCGGGCCAACTTCGATGCGCAGCGGAACTCCGCGCAGCTCCCACTCGTTGAATTTCCAGCCGGGGGTCTTGTCGTCGCGTCGGTCAACGAACGTGCGGACATCGCCGAGTGCCTCAATGACGCGCGCAACGTGCTCCTCGACTCCGTCACGCTCGGTCTCTTTGCGCCAGATCGGGATGACGACGGCCTGGATCGGGGCCACGCGGGGCGGCAGCTTCAATCCGGCATCGTCACCATGAACCATGACGACCGCGCCAACAGTTCTGTGGCTCAGGCCCCAGCTCGTGCCGTGCGCATACTTGCGCTCGCCGTCTTTATCGAGGAAATCAATGCCGAACGCCTTCGAAAAGTTCTCTCCGAGATAGTGCGAAGTGCCGGACTGGAGCGCCCAGTGCTTGCCTCCCATCATCGCCTCGACCGTGTAAGTGCGAACGGCGCCGGCGAACTTCTCCGACTCGCTCTTCACGCCAGGGATGACCGGAATAGCCAGTTCCTGCTCAAGGAAGTCTCGATAGATGCCAAGCATCATCCGCGAGCGTGCGTCGGCCTCATCCGGCGTGGCGTGCGCCGTATGACCCTCCTGCCAGAGGAATTCGCTGGTACGCAGGAACGCTCGTGGGCGGTTCTCCCAGCGCAAGACTGAACACCACTGATTCACGATGATCGGCAGGTCGCGGTATGACTGCACCCACTCACCGAGCTTTGAGCAGATGATCGCCTCAGAAGTCGGGCGGATCGCGAGTGGCTCTTCGAGATCACTCTTTCCGCCGCGCGTCACCCAGGCAACTTCCGGCGCGAAGCCTTCAACGTGCTCTGCCTCGCGCTCCATCATGTGCTGCGGGATCAGCATCGGGAAGTAGGCATTCTGGACGCCAGTGGCTTTGAATCGACGGTCGAGTGAGGACTGGAAGTTCTCCCACAACGCATAGCCGTAGGGCCGAATGACCTTGCAGCCACGCACCGGCGCATCATCCGCCAGCTCGGCCCGCTTGACGACATCGACGTACCAACGATCGAAGTCATCGTCCTGATCGATCAGCTCCTCAACGAAGCCGCGGCTTCGAGTCGTGTTGTCTTCCTCCACGGTCGCCCCATCTGTGTGCCCGGCGGGTGCCGGAAAATTGCAATCCTGGCAGTCATGTAGAATCGACGTTTGGACACCGGTATGCAATGTCATGCCAGCGGATCATTATAGCAACCATCACCGCCGCCAGATCTGCCTCTTTTACTGTAACAAGGTATCGGAGAATCATGACGAGGACCATCGCCGTGATGACAGGCGGCGGCGACTGCCCCGGACTCAACGCCGCAATTCGGGCAATCACGCGCATTGCAACGCATGATTATGGCTACCGCGTCATCGGCATTCACGATGGCTACGAGGGACTGGTCGAGGGCCGGCTCCGTGAGCTGACGTTCGCAGACACACGCGGCATTCTGCGAGTTGGCGGCACGATCCTGGGTTCCTCCAATCGCACCGACCTCTCGCACTATGTCGCCCCAGGCGAGTCGGAGCCGCGCGATCGGCGGGCAGATGCTTTCGAGACTCTCCGCGAGGCCGGCGTCGTGGCGCTGATCGTAATCGGTGGCGATGGGACCATGCGCCTGACCTATGAGTTCGCCGATGGTCGACTACCGGTGATCGGCGTGCCGAAGACGATCGACAACGACGTGCACGGCACTGACTACGCAATCGGCTTTCAGACGTGCATAACGACCGTCGCCGACGCCATCGACAAGTTGCACACGACGGCGGAATCGCACCATCGCATTCTGCTACTGGAAGTCATGGGACGTCACGCCGGTTGGGTTGCGCTGCACGCCGGCGTCGCAGGCGGCGCAGACGTCGTACTGATCCCTGAGCGGTCCTACTCTCTTGATGGCATCGTTGACACGATCCGTCGCCGCGAAGATCGTGGCAGCCGCTTTACGATTGGCGTGGTCGCTGAGGGCGTCCAATCACCAAGCGGCGAGATGGTCTATCGCGCGCGCGACGGGGCCTCCCACTCGTGGCGACTTGGTGGTGTCTGCGATCAATTGGCTGTCAGTTTGGCCGACCGCACCGGCAGTGAGGTGCGGTCGATCTCGCTCGGGCATATTCAACGCGGAGGTTCACCCGTCGTTGCTGACCGACTGCTGGCAACGGTGTTGGGAGCCGCCGCTGTCGAGGCGGTGCATCAGCGTCAGAACGGCGTGATGGTCGGAGTTGACGGCGAACGCGTGCAATATACATCGCTCGACCAGGTCGCTGCTGGTCCACGAGTTGTGCCGCAGGATCACGCGCTCCTGCGAGCAGCGCATATGATGGGGATGTACGTTGGCGAATCGAGATGAGCTTCTACCGGCCGGGAAGCTGCCGGGCGAATTGCTGGGCAGCCTGCTCGGACACTACATCAGCCCGGACCCCGCCGTCCTGATCGGACCGGGCATCGGGCGCGATGCCGCTGCAATTCAGGTCGACGAGACAGCACTAGTCGTCAAGACCGACCCGATCACGTTCTCGACGAACGACGCAGGGCGATACCTTGTCAACGTCAACGCCAACGACATCACCTGCATGGGCGCGAGCCCGCGCTGGCTCCTCGTAACGGCGCTCTTCCCGGACGGCAAGACGACACCGGCAATGGTTGAAGACACGTTCGCTTCGTTGGCGACCGCCGCCAGCGAAATCGGTGTTGCCCTTGTCGGAGGGCACACGGAGATCACGATCGGACTCGATCGCCTCATCCTGGTTGGCCAGATGATCGGTACTTGCGCCCCTTCGGATCTTTACGATCTAAGCAGGGCCGAGCCCGGTGACGCAGTGTTGCTAGCGTCCGGCATCGCAATCGAGGGCACGTCCATCCTCGCCCACGAGGCGCATGATGAGCTCGTTGACCGCATTGACGCGGAGCTGCTTGCGAGCGCCGAGCGCTTCCTTGAATCCCCCGGGATCTCCGTCATCCCAGCTGCACGCGCACTGCAGAACGCCGGCGTGGCGATTCGCGGTTTACACGACCCGACTGAAGGGGGGCTCGCGACCGCTCTCGGCGAGCTGGCCGCTGCGGCGTCTCTGGGCATCGAGGTCGACGGGGACGCAATTCCAATTCGCGACGAGACGCGCGCCATCTGCAGCGCGTTGGGCATCGACCCACTCGGCCTCATCGCCAGCGGTGCGCTGCTTGCCGTGGTCGACGGCGCAGACGCAGACCGCGGAATTGCCGCACTGAACAGCGCAGGGATCCCGGCCGGCATCATCGGGCACATAATTGCGGATGGGTCGTGTTCGATGGTTCGTGATGGTCGGCGACAGCCGCTGCCAGTATTCGCCGTCGACGAAATCGCGCGATTCTTTGCTGAACGCGAATCCGCACAAAGCAACGAGAATCGGCCATAACGGCCGACTCTCGTGCTTGTTCGAGCTAACGCGGTGGGCTAGATGTCCTTTGTCAGCGTCACCAGGAACTCGGCGTTGTTCTGCGTCTTCGCCAGCCGCCCGACGACGAGCTCGGTGCCCTCGGTTCCGCCGAGCATTGAGACCATGCGGCGCATCGTATACACCTGCCGGAGCGCATTCTCGTCCAGCAACAGGTCTTCGCGGCGCGTGCCGGAGCGCTGGATGTCGATAGCGGGATAGATGCGGCGCTCGGCGAGCTTGCGGTCAAGGTGCAATTCCATATTACCGGTGCCCTTGAACTCCTCGTAGATGACGTCGTCCATACGAGAACCAGTGTCGACCAGGCAGGTCGCGATGATCGTCAGGCTACCGCCACCCTCAATGTTTCGAGCAGCGCCGAAGAAGCGCTTCGGTGGGTAAAGTGCAATCGGGTCGATACCGCCGGACAGCGTACGACCGCTGGGTGGCACAGCCAGGTTGTAGGCGCGCGCGAGGCGCGTGATCGAGTCGAGCAGGATCACCACGTCTCGACCGCCCTCGACCAGACGCTTGGCACGTTCCAGGACCATCTCGGCAACCTTAGTGTGGTCCTCAACCGGCTCATCGAACGTGGACGAGACAACCTCGCCATCAACCGACCGCTTCATGTCGGTAACTTCTTCCGGACGCTCGCCGATGAGGCAGACGATCAGATGAATGTCGGCGCAGTTCGTAGTAACGCCGTTGGCAATCGCCTTCAGGATGATCGTCTTGCCCGCCTTCGGCGGCGAAACGATCAAGCCACGCTGCCCGCGACCGATCGGCGCGACGAGATTCACCAGCCGCGTCGAGAGGATATGTGGTTGCGTTTCGAGATCAATGAGCTCAAGTGGGAAGATCGGTGTCAACGTATCGAAACCCGGTCGTCGACGCGCAGTCTCAGGATCGAGGCCATTGACTGCTTCAACACGCAGCAGCGAGTGGAACTTCTCGTTGTCCTTCGGCGGGCGAATCTGGCCGGCAACCTTGTCACCGGTGCGCAGGCCGAAGCGGCGAATCTGCGACTGTGAGACGTAGATATCGTCCGGACCCGGCAGATAGCGCTCGCCGCGCAGGAAGCCGAAGCCGTCTTCGATAACGTCGAGGACGCCCTCGCCCCACTTATAGCCGGCAGCCTCAGTCTGCGCCTGCAGGATGCGGTTCATCAGGTCGGCCTTCTTGAAGCGCTGGGGGTTTTGCACCTCCATCGTTCGAGCCAGCTCCTGAAGCTCCGGCATCTCCTTCTGCATCAGATCGAGGATGTTATGTGATGGGCCGTCGCGCTGGATCAGGTCCATGTCGCGTTCGCGTTCGCGGAACTGGCCACGCGGTCGACCATTGTTGCGGTGACCATCGTGCGACTGGCGATCGCCGTCTGGCCGGTCGCGCCGTGGCTGACGCTGTGGCCGTGGCTGCTGTTGAGCACGATTACGGTCGCGAGGAGCGTTGTCGTGCTGCCCATCGGCTGCGGCTGCTGGGGGTTCAGCCGACGTTGCTGAAGTCGGCTCTGTAGCAGGCTCGCTCGCGACCTTCGGTTCCTCAGCCGGCGCTGCAGCCTGAGGCGCATCGCTACTCGCTACCGTCTCGGCAGGCGTCGAAACCTCAGCGCTTACAGGTGTTTCGGCCGGAGCCGGGGCCTGTGCGGCAGGTGCTTCGACGGCTGGTTGTTCGTCTGTGGATGTTGTTGGTGTGGATTCGATAGCTGCCTCAACTTTGGCGGGCTTTCGACGAGGCGCGCGTCGAGGTTTGGGTTTCTCGACTTCCTCTGATGCCTCGACGACGACATCGGAACTGGTTTCCTGGGACATGATTCACCGTTTACGTTCGCGCCATCGCGGCGCATGCGGCCCTGGTACGGGCAACCATCAAACCTGACTCATATGAAATCGTCGTGGCAATGTTCACGACGTGGGCTTAGGAACAGATCGCGCGGAAGGGCTCATTTATAGCTGTTGATGCATTGTGTTTGAGATGTGGCGCTGAAACAAGCCCGAGGTCAGGACAGCAGACAACTGTCCCTGCAACGCAGTGTAACAGTATTTCAGCGCCACGTCAAATGTGAGAATCCTAGTACTCTGTGACCGAGAATTGCTGTAGCTTATCGAGACGATGCGATGCCGAAATCCTGCGAATCGTGCCGGACTTTGAGCGCATCACCAGCGACTCAGTCGAAGCGCCGCGTTGTGTGTAATGCACGCCGCGAAGCAACTCTCCATCGGTAATCCCTGTCGCCGAAAAGAACACGTTGTCGCACGAGACAAGGTCATCCATTGTGTACACCTTGGTCGTGTCCAGATTCTCTTCCCGTACGATCCGCCACTCATCATCGTTGCGTGGCCAGATGCGGCACTGCATGTTGCCGCCCATGCACTTGAGCGCGCAGACCGAGATGGTGCCCTCCGGGCCGCCGCCGATGCCCAGCAACAAATCGACGCCAGTTTCGGGCATGGCCGTCATCAACGCTCCTGCAACGTCGCCATCCATAATGAGCTTGATGCGTGCTCCGACCTGCCGGATCTCGTCGATAATTGCGGAGTGTCGCGGTCGATCCAGAATGACGACGGTGAGATCGCGAACAGCCATCCCCTTTGCCTTCGCCACACGCTCCAGGTTCTCCGTGACGGATCGCTCAATGTCGATCGCGTCGGCAGCCTCCGGCCCAGTCGCGATCTTTTCCATGTACGCGATGTGCGGCGGATAGTGCATCGTACCGCGCTCTGACAGCGCCACGACCGCCAACGCATTCGGCATACCATTCGAGAGGAGTCGGGTGCCGTCAATCGGATCCACCGCGATGTCGACCTTCGGGTCCGAGCCGGAGCCGACTTGCTCGCCAATATAGAGCATCGGCGCTTCGTCCTTCTCACCCTCGCCGATGACGACGACCCATCCATTTCGATCCGATGTAGCGTCGTGCTAGCGCGTCGACAGCAGCCTGGTCGGATCCTCCTTGTTGCCACGGCCCATCCAGCGGGCAGCAGAAAGTGCTGCGGCCTCTGTCGCCCGGGCCAGCTCAAGTGCCAGATTACGATCTGGCTGCGTCGGTTGCGAATTGCTCATCTCGCTGTCCTCTCTGTGTAATTCATGTTGGAAACGCATTCTGCGCCTCACTTGGTGACTCGTCCAGATATTCCTCGATGATGTACGCCGCATCCTCGGTTGATCCACGTTCGACGCGACACTCGGGCAGCGACGCGATGAACGACTGTCCGTAGCGCCGCGTCACTATGCGCCGATCGAGGACTGCGCAGACGCCGCGGTCTTCGGAGCTCCGAATCAGGCGCCCGAACCCCTGCTTGAAGCGCAGGATCGACTGCGGCACCGCGTAATGTCCGAACGGATCGTCGAACAGCTCGCTCCGCGCAGCGAACACCGGGTCGGACGGAACCGGGAACGGAAGCTTGGTGATCACCAGCAAACTCAATGCACCGCCGACGATGTCAACGCCCTCCCAGAACGAGTTAGTGCCGAGCACCACCGTGCGCGGATTCGCCCGCAGCCGCTCGATAAGCTGTCGCGGCGATCCGTCAATCCGCTGTCCCAGCACGAGGATGTTGTCAGCTTCGAGCTGGCGCTTCACTGCGCGGTAGGTGGCTTGCAGCGCGCTGTGCGAGGTGAAGAGCACCATCGCCCGACCCTGCGACGCGCGGCAGAGTTGCACAACGGCATCGTGCAACTTCTTCTGGTGGCCGGATTCACCCGGCTCAGGCACGTCGTCGACGAGCGACAACAAGACAGATCGCTCATAGTCAAAGGGCGACGCAACCCGGAACTCGTCGGCGTGATCGAGCGACAGGCGATCGCGAATGTAATCGAACGAACCGTCGGTCGTCAGCGTTGCCGAGGTCAGCGTCACACTGTCGCAGCGCTGAAACAGACGCTCATTGAGAATTTCGCCAACGTGCAACGGCGCGGTGTGTCCGCTCGTCTCATCAGACGACACCCGGCGGCTGAGCCAGTAGATCGTTTCAGGATCCGGGTTAGACACAAACCCGGTCATGCGCATGCGGAAGAGCTCCAACTCCTGCTGCAGCAATTCCAGCTCGGTAATGATCTCGGGACGGGTTGGCAGGTCTTCATCGGAGCATTGCTGCACGACAGCATCAAACTGGCGCATGGACTCGAACAAACGGCCAAGGGGCAGGGTCAGATCGTCCCACTCAATTTCCAGCTGAGACCACCCCGGGTCACGCCGCGCTGCTGGCGTGACCAGCGTCTGGCGATCGTAACCGCTCGACGAGCGCTCATAGCGTTCCAGGAAATCGCCGAGCGCTACATAGAATCCATCGATCCGAGTGACGCATTCGCGCGCTGCATCCAGCCCCGCATCAAGATGCGCTTGCAACGACGCTGCCTGCGCTCTGGCCAGATCGCTCGGCGAGGACGCGATCGAGCGGAACGATAATCCCAGCACGCCTGTGACGCCGACCGGCGGCGTGTCTGCAACGACGCGATGAACCAGGTCAAGCGCGTGAGATCGCGACAACGCGTAGCCGACTTGCGACGTCGCCTCTGCCTCAAGATGATGAGCCTCATCAACAATCAGGTGGCGGAAGGGCGGAATGACCGAGTGCCGCGCCTGCATGTCCGAAAGCAGCAGCGAGTGATTGACGACAACGACGTGTGCCGCTTCGGCTTCGTGACGCGCGCGGAACAGGAAGCACTGATTACGGCGATGGAAGATGCACTGACCCGGAATGCAGGCACCCTCTTCTTCAGCGAGCTGGCTCCAATATGGTCGCTGGTCGGGAGATAGATGCAGTTCCGCAGAGTCACCCGTCTCCGTCTGCTGCAACCAGGCGATGACCTTCGCGTAGAGCTGTGCCTGCGGCTCGGATGTCGGCGCTTCACGCTGCGCGAGGAACCAGCGCCGCAGGCAGAGATAGTTCGCGCGGCCCTTCAACGCAGAGACACGAAGGTTGCGCAGCTTGCGTAACTCTGCATCTTCACTGCCGGTTCCGGCCGCCTCTGCTGCCGCCATCAACGCCGGCAGATCCTTCTTCATCAGCTGGTCCTGCAACGCGATCGTGGCCGTCGAGACGACAACGCGCTCGCCGCGCTCGACTGCGTGCAGGGCAGCCGGAAGTAGATAGCCAAGGGACTTGCCGGTCCCGGTCCCGGCCTCCAGCATCAGTGCGCCACCCTGGTTCAGGTTCGACGCAACCGCGTGCATCATCTCGACCTGCTGCGGGCGCACTTCGTAGCCGGGGATCATCCGGGCTACTGGGCCCTCGGGAGCCATCGCAGCGTCGAGCGCTTCCAGCGAAACGAGCCCTTCGCTACCGGTCGGCTCCAGCCGTTCGGGCCGCTCGCGGGGCAGCAGGAACTTCGCCTCGGAACTTGACGTGGGAGCGCTGGACATTTGCGCCATCAGCTGCGCGCCAATCGAGGACCCGCCAAACTCCATCGCTTCCTGGCGCCGCTCACGCAGGATCGAGCGAAACAGTCGCCCGATATGCGTGCCACCAGCCGCAGCGACCGTGACGAGTCGTTCCAGCGTGGCGTCGTCAAATCGATCTGCGCGCTCGACGAGTCGATTGAAGACCGCCTGCGTTGTCTCGGCATCGACGACCGCACGATGCGAACTCGGCACATCAACGCCGAGCGCGGCTGCGACGGTAGCGAGGTTGTAGGCCGGGAGTTCGGGGAGCAGGACGGTTGCCAGCTCGAAGGTGTCGTAGCGCGTATTCGGGAATCGCAACCCGGCAGCTTCGAGCATCGCCAGGTCCATGCTTACCGACTGTCCGACGATCGGTGCTTGCCCGACAAAATCGCGCAGTCGTGGCGCAACGAGCGGAAACAGCGGCGCGCGGCGCAAATCGTCGTTGGCCAGGCCAGTTAGCGACTGGATACTGAGTGTGATTGGCGATGACGGTCGAACGAGAGACTCGAATCGATCGATGACGCGCGCTCCGCGAAACTTCACCGCTCCGATTTCGATGATTTCGTCGCGGCCAGGTTCCATGCCTGTCGCCTCGAGATCGAGTGCGACACAGACGTCGGTCATCAAAATCTATCCAGACGTTGAATCGGTTTCGATAGCAGAACCGGCAGCTAACAGGATGAGTTGCGACAGCCCGAGCTCGATCGGCTCGACCTGTATCGATTCGTTGACGGTGTGGCCACCCTCGCCACGTGACACACCAACGCAGACGGCCGGGATGCCCAGGCTGATCGGGATGTTCGCGTCCGTGCTCGACGCTTCGAACACAGGCTCGACTCCGAGCGCGCGCAGAACATCGCCGGATGCGCGGACAAACGGATGCTCGACCGGGATGGCACCTGCTGGTCGCTCGCCGATGACTTCTACCTCAACAGTCAGACCTTCGCCGGCAGCGGTGTCGGCGATGTGCCCGATACGATCGACCAGATTGTTCAGGGAATCGGGATCGACTGACCGCATGTCTATAACAGCCGTCGCGCTCGCGGCGATGGTGTTGACGGACGTTCCGCCATCCACGAGGCCGACGTTGTAGGTCGTCTTCGGCTTTGTCGGCACATTCAGCTTGGCGATCTCGGCGATGATGCGGCCGATGCCATGGATGGCGCTGGGCTTGCCAAACGCTCCCCAGGAGTGACCACCGGGGCCAGTGACGGTAACCTTCCAGCGCACCGATCCGACGGCAGCATGGGTGATGCGGCCGACGTTGTGGCCTTCCACTGCGATGACTCCGGCGAGCTGATCCTGATAGCGACGGACGGCCTCGCGCACGCCGCGCAGGTTCCCCAGCCCTTCTTCACCAACGGTCGCCGCAGCGATGATGTCGTACTCCGTCTCAATACCCAGGTCGTCCAGCGCGATCAATGTACCGATCATGGCGGCGACACCGAGTGAGTTGTCGCCAATGCCCGGGCCGCTCAGCGTGCCGTTGTTGCGCGCGACGGTGATCGGGACGCCGGCCGGAAAAACGGTATCCGTGTGCGCCGCGAGCATCAGCACCTTGCCGCCACGTGATCCTCGGCGAGCGTAGACATTGCCAACGTCATCGATCTCAGCGTCATAGCCAACATCGTTGAATAGTTGCGCCACAAAGCGCGCACGGTCCATCTCCTGCCCCGACGGGGCGGGAACCGCGCAGATTCGCAATGCGAGCTCAGCAACGACTTGCACATGCTTCTCAGCGGTGGCACGCACGTGCTCCAGCTGACGCTGACTCGGCGACACTCGTCCTCCTGCTATCCTGCAACGGCTGAATTGGGCATGCGCCCGGCGATTTTGGGGTCGCCCCAGAGGTTGAAAACCACGCTGTGGAACGCGAGGGCAGTATAGCATGGAGCCGCGCAATCACGCGCAGGATCGCGCTGAATGCTCGACGAACAAGTTATCATTGACACAGCGCGCGGGGGTTCGTACAGTGAGACACGCGAGTGCGCTTCTAGCCGGGCACCAACCTCAACCGTTTTTGCCGCTCGACTCGGGCGTTCATGTCGTGTGTAACGTTGCGGGGGAAGGTGGCAGATGCAGCGGATCTACCGAGGCGATCGAGGCATGCTCGCATGGGCGCTTCACCGGTTAACCGGGTTGGGTGTCCTGCTGTTTCTGCTCGTTCACATCGCCGACATTTTTGTCATCAGCTACGGGGCAGAGGAGTTCAATTCGCTCCTCTTCATTTACCACTCACTTGGCTTCCGGCTGATGGAAGTTCTGCTGGTTGGTGCGCTGTATTACCACGCGCTCAACGGCATTCGCATTATCCTGATCGACTTCTGGGATCGTGCGTCGCTGATTCAGCAGCAGCTCTTCAACGCGACAATCATCCTGTTCTTCCTC
This sequence comes from Thermomicrobiales bacterium, assembly GCA_023954495.1. Taxonomy (NCBI): domain Bacteria; kingdom Pseudomonadati; phylum Thermomicrobiota; class Thermomicrobia; order Thermomicrobiales; species Thermomicrobiales bacterium. The sequence continues at coordinate 52,674 of JAMLIA010000001.1, forward strand.
ACATTCATACCAACAGCTGTCCTGATGATCCGGCCATTGTTCGACTGAATTTGAGAGGGGTGCGTTAGGCATGCTCAGTCGTGGTGGTGGCCGGTCAAAGCCGGCCGATACAAACAGCGTCGAAATGTTTTCCTGGTACTTCTTCCGGGTCAGCGGATTGCTCCTGGTTATTCTGGCGATCCTGCACGTCGTCATCATGCACATCGTGAACACCGTCGATAAGATTGACTACGCCTTCGTCGCCGACCGCTGGGGCTCGCCATTCTGGCGCGTGTATGACTTTCTGCTTCTGGCACTAGCGCTGCTGCACGGCGTAAACGGTGCGCGCGTCAGCATTGAGGACTACATCCGCAAGCCGGGTTGGCGCATCGCAGCACACACGACGTTGGCCGTCATTACTCTGGTATTCCTCATCATTGGCGGGCTCGCCATCGTAACGTTCACGCCACAGGCTCTGGAAGCCGCTCAGGCAGCAGGGAGATAGATCATGTACCACCGATATGACGCACTCGTCATTGGCGCCGGTGGTGCCGGGCTCATGGCAGCAGCCCAGCTCGCCGGGAAGTGCAAGTCCGCTGTTATCTCGAAGCTCTATCCGCCGCGCTCGCACACGGGCGCAGCCCAGGGTGGCATCGCCGCCGCACTCGGCAACGTCGAGGAAGACCACTGGGTCTGGCACATGTTCGACACCGTCAAGGGTGGCGACTACCTCGTCGACCAGGACGCAGCCGAAGTGCTCGCCCGCGAAGCAATCGACGCGGTGATCGAGATGGAGCACATGGGGCTCCCCTTCAACCGCACGCCGGAAGGCAAGATCGACCAGCGGCGCTTCGGCGGTCACACGCGGAATTTTGGTGAGGAGCCGGTCCGTCGGGCCTGCTACTCAGCCGACCGCACCGGCCACATGATCCTCTACACGCTCTACCAGACCTGCATCAAGCACGACGTCGAGTTCTACGACGAGTTTCATCTGCTCGATCTGATCATGACCGACGACGGCGTCTGCAATGGCGTCGTTGCGATGGAAGTGCTGACCGGCGAAATCCACGTCTTCCACGCCAAGGCCATCATTCTCGCCACCGGCGGCTTTGGTCGCGCATTCCAGATTACGTCAAACGCGATGGCCGCGACTGGTGACGGCATGGCGATCGCGTTCCGGCGTGGACTTCCGTTACAGGACATGGAGTTCTACCAGTTCCACCCGACCGGCATTTACAAGAAGGGCATCCTGCTGACTGAGGGTGCCAGAGGCGAGGGCGGCATTCTCCGCAATGTCGAGGGTGAGCGCTTTATGGAGCGTTACACGCCGACGTTGAAGGACCTGGCACCGCGCGACATCGTCTCGCGCTACATCTGGCAGGAGATCCGCGAAGGTCGTGGCGCTGGGCCGAACAAGGACTACGTCACCCTCGACCTGACCCACCTGCCGCCGGGCGCGCTGGAAGCCAAGCTTCCGGACATCACCGAGTTCGTTGAGACCTATCTCGGCATCGATCCACACGTGGAGCCGATCCCGATCCAGCCGACCGCGCACTACGCCATGGGCGGCTTGCCGACCGACGTCGAGGGTCGGGTCACAATTGACGAGCAGAACACGGTGCTGCCGGGACTCTACGCTGCCGGCGAAGTTGCCTGCGTCTCCGTCCACGGCGCAAATCGTCTCGGCACTAACTCGCTCGTCGACCTCGTCGTCTGTGGACGGCGCGCCGGGCGGCACGCGCTGCAATACATCGCCGAGAACGACCTTGAGCCGCTGCCACCGGAACCGGAGTTCCGCGGACGCGCCGAGGTCGCCAACATCCTGGAGCGCACAAAGGGCGAGAACGTCGCGGATATTCGCCAGACGCTACAGTTCGAGATGATGGACAAGGCCAGTGTCTTCCGCACCGGCGAGCATCTTGCCGAAGTCCAACAAACCGTCCGAGATCTGAAGGATCGTTACCATCACATCGCCATCACCGATAAGGGCGATGTGTTCAATATGGATCTGCTGGAAGCCCTTGAGCTTGGCTACCTGCTAGATTGCGCTGAGGCGCTCGTCGCAGGCGCGGTCACTCGCCAGGAAAGTCGTGGTGCGCACATGCGGGAAGATTTCCCGGACCGCGACGACACCAACTGGCTGAAGCATACGCTCGCCTACCGAACGTCCGGCGGCTTACAGATGCGGTACAAGCCGGTCGTGCTGACCCGCTTTGAGCCGAAGGAGCGAAAGTACTAATGCAAGTAACGGTGAAGGTGCTCCGGTTTAACCCGGAGGCCGATAGCAAGCCGCATTACGAGACATATACGGTCGAACAGGAGCCATCGGATCGCGTTCTCGACGCGCTGAACACGATCAAATGGCATGTTGACGGCACGCTAACGTACCGCCGCTCGTGTGCGCACGGCGTTTGCGGTTCGGATGCCATGCGCATCAACGGGCGTAACCGGCTTGCCTGCAAGCTGCTGATCAAGGACGTGGGTTCCACGATCACCGTCGAGCCGATCATGGGATTCGAGGTCATCAAGGATCTCGTCGTCGACATGGAACCGTTCTTCGATAGCTACAAGAAGATCAAGCCGTTCCTGATTAACGACGATGCCCCACCTGTTGGCAGCGAGCGCTTCCAGTCTGCCGAAGACCGCGCTCGCTTTGATGACACGACGAAGTGCATCCTGTGCGCGTGCTGCACAACGTCGTGCCCGATCGTCTGGTCTAACGAGGGCTATGTCGGACCGGCAACGATTGTCAACGCGCACCGGTTCATCTACGACAGCCGCGACCAGGGTTCCGAGCAGCGCTTGAACATTCTGAACGATCGCAATGGCGTCTGGCGTTGCCGCACGATCTTCAACTGCACCGACGCATGCCCACGCGGTATCAAGGTGACGCAGGCAATTGAACAGGTGAAGCGCACACTGATGACCGGCGAATAATTCGAACGATGGAGCGTCCGTAGCGGAGCTGACCTGCATGGTCGCGCTCTGCTACGGACGCTGTGTATACTGCGGCTCTTGACCCGCGCATGCCATGGAGGCCGCCTCAATGACGAACCCGTTTGACTGGAGCTATCTGACAGCAACGACGCGGGAAACCCCTGTGTTTGGTCCCCTGTCGGTGACCTACCTGATCGTATTCGGCGGGTTGTTCATCCTGAGTGCACTTGCCTATTACGACGCACCACGCCGCTTCAAGTCCGATCGCATTCGCCGCGATGCGGTTCGCAAGGGTTCGGAGCTACTGCTCTGGGTCACGGGCGTTGGCCTGGTCTTCTTCGGCATCCGCGTCATGCAGTTCGAGTTTCTGACCTTTGAGCGCCGCATCTGGCTGTACCTGATGATGCTGATTCTGGTTGCCGTGCTCGCCTACTTTGTCTATTACGCGCGCACTATCCTGCCGGCCCAACTCGCCGAGCGAGAGCGGCATCGCGTGCGCAAGCAGTACATTCCGCCGCACGGCTCCAGCAAGTCACGCAAGCGCACTGCGCGCTGATTCATCTTCAATGAAACGACGAAAGAGCCGCCGGTCGATCGACCAGCGGCTCTTTCATTCGCTGTCCTGATGAGGGTTGGCCGTGCACCCTCTGTTGACCGCGACCCTCCAGCTTACACCGAGCAGTTAGCTCCGGCAGGGTTTCCCCACGTCACCCACGGGTGACCACTTAGGGCTGCTTCCTTCCGGATCTGACCCGGTTCGCGGGTCCGCGCCGCGCGGGACCCGGCCTTCAACACCACTTACACGGGCAGTCCCAAAGGATCGGGCCGAGAAAGGGGATTCCGTCCCGCTAGAGCGGATTGCGGGTATAGGGCACCGCTAGTTCCCCACCTAGCACGACCGCGAAGAGTATAACACGATGCTCTCCCGGATCTGGCCGATCTGGAGGGGTACAATCGGTCGAGTGTCGAGCCGTTGCGGCGTTGAGAGTGAGCGTTTGTGAGACTACTTCGTACCGCGATGATGATCGTGTTTGCGGCTATTCTGCTCATTCCAGCCACGGCAATTGCAGATACGAACGGACGCATCTCGGGCACAGTCACCAACGGAACAACCAGCACTCCGCTAGCAGACGCGACCGTCACAGCATCCCGTTTCGATCAGATGCCATCGGGTGGAACTGTGCCGGAAAGCGTCGATGTCACGACAACGACTGCTTCCGACGGAACCTACGCATTCGACGGACTCGATACATCAGACGGGCTTGTGTACGCCATCTCGGTGACCTATGAAGGTGTGCTGTACTCCTCCGGCATGGTGCAGATCAGCACGACTCCGGAGCAGACGTCTGACATCACGGTTTACGAGACGACTGCAGATCAGTCGACGATTACTCTCGCCTCTCGCGGGATCCTGCTCAATGCAGTCGATCAGGAATCTGGTGCGGTCACGATTACGGATGTGTTCTCGTTCGAGAACACCGGCAACCGGACGATCGTCGCCGACGAGGACGGGCGCACGCTTCGCTTCAGCGTCCCGGCCAACTCTGCCGAAGTTGGTCCGCGTGCCGGGTTTGACTTCGGAACACCCAGTCTGGAGGGAACGACCGTCTTTGCGACGTCTCCGCTCCGCCCCGGTGTCGCCAACCCGGCATCGCTTAACTACACAATCCCCTACACCAGCACCACGTTCGACATTGCGCTGGTGGCCGACTATCCGACCAGCGAGATGCGCCTGCTGCTGCCGGTCGATGCAAACGGCGACGGCCCGACTGTCGCTGCCGAATCGCGACAGCTGCTCGACAACGGCATCGTGCCAATTGGCGACGCGCAATACCACGTCTGGTCGACCGGTTCGCTGGAAGCAGGAGACACGATCCGTCTGCGCTTCGGTAATTTGCCGAGTGCCTCATCGACCGGACGCTCACTGTCCACCGTCGCCCCCGCGCTCATTGCGCTACTTGCACTCATTGCTGCTGCAACTGTCGCCGGCATGATCATTTCCCGCCGCAAGCTGGACGCGCCGCGGCCCGTCACCGTATCGCCACTCGTCGCCGAAACGATCGGCGAACGCCGCGACATCCTCACCAATGAGCTGCGCGCACTCGAAGTCGCCCACGAACGTGGCGACGTTGATGACGAGTCCTACTCTTCGACTCGGCGCGCGATCCTGGAGGACCTGCGCAGAATCTCGCGCGCGATGCGTGGACTCGGCGATGACGAATAGTCTCCAGAACCGTGCTACGATACGCAGCGCTTTACAACCCTGAGGGAGGAGACATCGAAACCTATGGGAAACGCTGGAGTTCGAGGGATTAACGCAGAGGATCTCTACGGCCTGAAGCTCATTTCGGAGCCGCAGTTCGCGCCGGACGGATCGCAGGTCGCGTACGCAGTCACAACGATTGAGCAGGACAAGGACGACTATCGCTCGTCGATTTATGTCAGCGCAGCGGATGGATCAAAGTCGCGTCGACTGACGCACGCAGACGCCAAGGATTCGGCTCCGCGATGGTCTTCTGACGGCAAGCACATCGCGTTCCTGTCCAACCGCGATGACAAGGGTCAGATCTGGCTGCTGCGGACCGATGGTGGCGAAGCCTGGCAAGTGACGACACTGCCCGAGGGTGTCATGAGCTTCGCCTGGTCACCCGACGGCCAGAGTTTCGTCGCTGTCTCGAAGTCGGTAGAAGCGAAGGCGTCCGAGGACGACGACAGCGAAAAGTCGGACGTCAAGCACATCACGAAGATTCGCTACAAATTCGACGGCGAGGGCTTTCTTGATCTGAAGCCGAAGCATCTTTGGATCGTACCCGCTTTCGGCGGCGAGCCACGCCGCTTGACTGATGGCGATTTCGACAACGTCAACCCGGTCTGGTCACCGAACGGTCAGGAAATCGCATTCGTCAGCAATCGGACCGACGGTCGTGAGATGGAGACCATCGGCGTCTCCGAGATCTGGGCCATCCACGCCAACGGCAAGGAAGAGCGGCGCGTTCTCGGCGGCGACACTGCATCGTTCAACTCGCCGAGCTGGTCGCCGGACGGTACGCAGATCGCTGTCGTCGGCAATAACAACGCGAAGTCCGGCGGCGCGATTGACGACGACCTCTGGACTGTCGGCGCCGGTGGCGGCGAGGCGACGGCGCTAACTGAAAGCCACGACCGATCCATCGGTGACTCGGCAATGAGCGATGTCTACGCATCGTCGGCGACTCGCCCAATCTGGTCGCCCGACGGCTCAACCATCTACGTCCTGAGCAGCCGCAACGGATCAACTCATCTCTATGCAGTCCCGTCCAAGGGCGGGGCCGCGAAGCAGATCACCGAGGGCGACCGCCGGATCTCAGCCGTGTCGCTGTCAGCAGACGGCAAACGCATCGCCTACATCGCCGCCGATGCGACGAATCCTGGCGACCTCTACGTTGCTGATGTCGATGGCAGCAACGAGCAGCAGCTCACCGAACTGAATAAGGACTTCCTGGGTGGCATCGCGCTATCGACGCCTGAGGAGTTCACGGTCAAGTCGCCGGACGGTCTCGAGATTCAAGGCTGGATCATGAAGCCGATCGGCTTCGTCGAAGGTCGCAAGTACCCGATGATCCTTGAGATCCACGGCGGCCCGCACGGCATGTACGCAAACGCGATGATGCACGAGTTCCAGATGATGGCGGCCCGCGGGTATGTCGTGCTTTACACCAACCCACGCGGCTCTGCCGGCTACGGCGAAGCATTCACGACGGCGTCACACATGGCCTGGGGCGAGACTGACATGCCAGACGTCATGGCGGCAGTCGACTGGGCGCTAGAGCAGGGCTACGTCGACGAAAACCGCATGGGTGTCACAGGCGGATCGTACGGCGGCTACATGACGCTGTGGGTCATCGGCCACACCGATCGCTTCAAGGCCGCTGTGACCCAGCGCTGCGTCTCGAACCTGTTCTCGTTCTATGGCACGAGCGACATCGGGTTTACCTTTGGCGAGTACGAGTTTGGCGGCACTCCGTGGGAAGAGCGCGAGCGCCTGATGAAGTACTCCCCGATCACCTACGTCAAGGACATGACGACGCCGTTGCTGATTGTTCACTCGGAGCAGGACTACCGCTGCCCGATCGAGCAAGCGGAGCAGGTGTTCATCTCGCTGAAGCGGCTCGGTCGTGACGTTGAGTTCGTGCGCATTCCGAACGAAAGCCACAACCTCTCACGAACCGGCAAGCCGAAGCATCGAATCGAGCGGCTGGAGCACATCATCGGCTGGTTCGACCGCTACCTGTAAGTCACCAGACACAGAAACGGGGCCGAGCGTCAGATGCGCTCGGCCCCGTTGCTGTACCTGCGTTTTACGGAATTCGCTCTCGAATCCACTCAGCGAGCATGTCGGCCATCCGGTCGCGATAGGCAAAGCCGCGCGCTTCCGTCGCCGGACGTGCATCGCCCAGGATGCCGTTATTCGTCAGCGCCACCATGCCCTGCTCGAAGATGATCTTCTGCGCATCAGGTCCGAAGTCGCCAACGTAGCCTTCCTCGGCGTATTCCATCTCGACGAGTGAGCCGTTCGCGGCCAGCACGAGCGATGTCTCAGCTTCGCCCGCATGTGCGCCGGCTTGTGCCGCCGTCAGGCCATCTGCCTCAGCAACCTCGAACATCGGCTTGATGAACTCGTTCAGGTCACTATAGGCGATGAAGCGCGCGCCGCCGATCTTGCCGCCGGTCTCGTCCTCAAGCGCACGCAGCGGCAGGAAGTTGCCACCGTGACTCGGCACGATGATGATCGTTTCGAAGCCGTGCGCCGCCAGGCTGGCGACATACTGCTTGACGACAGTCTTGAACGTCTCAGTGTCGAGCGTGATCGTGCCGGCAAACGGCATGTGATGCTCAGACACACCGAACGGAATCGTCGGGCCACGCAGGACGCCCGGCAGACGCTCAACGATCGCGTCGGCCAGGAACGTGCCGAGCAGCGTGTCGGTCTGCATCGGCATGTGCGGGCCGTGCTGCTCCATCGACCCTGCTGCAGCGACGATTGTGCGCTGCCCGCCGTCGATCGCCGCCTTCACCTGCGGCCACGACATCTCCTCCAACCGACGACGATCCGTCGATCGCCCTTCGGCCTTACTGACATCAACCACTTTCGCCGCGCCCTTCCGTCTCTTGTCGATGTTGCGTGATCATCTCCAGCCCCATGGACTTGACTCGCGTCTTCAGTTTCGCATCATACTGCTTCTGCTCCAGCCAGCGACCCAGCATCGTGGCTGCGTCACGCGCGATTTCCTCGTCCAGCTCGGCCCGAGCGCGCGACACAGTGTCGCTTTCGATCGTCACATATGCGACCGAGAATGCACCGGCTGCCTGCAGCGCGCGGCGGATCTCGACTGCTGAGACGCTCCCCTCCCGCCCAGGATCGACCTGGACGATGCAGCGCACAACCGCGTCACGAATTCGCTCCGCATCTCGACTGAGCTCGTGCATCACGACGCGGTCCGGCGTGTCGCCGCCGGCCTTGATGCGAATCGTCTCAAAGCGTCGCGCCGGCAGCGCCACGAACGTGAACGACGTCTCGCGCTCCGGTCCCGTCGTGTCGATTTCAACCTCGACATAGCCCTTCGGCTCATGCTCCTCGCCGAAGTCCACGCGCTCCGGGCTGCCGGCATAGACAACCGGCGGGTGCGTGCCGATGACCTGATGCTTGTGGATGTGGCCCAGCGCAACATAGTCGAACCCGCGCGCATGCAGGTCGTCGCGCCCGACCGTGACATCGCGACCGAGCATGATCGACTGCTCGTAGCCGAGAGTTGCCCCCTGCAAACTGACGTGCGCCATCAGAATAGAGGGGAGGGAGGAATCAATATGCTCAAGTTCCTCACTAACGAGCTCCGATACCACCTGCCGCTGCCTGCGATCCAACTCCTCATCCGTCATGTGACGATGCATTTCCAGATTTAGCAGGAGTGAGCGAGTGATCCACGGTAGCGCAACTATCTGGAGTGGCCCGCTCTTCGTATCGAGCACGAACGACTCGATATTGCGGCTGACGTGCACTCTGGGGATTTCGAGGACCTTATACAGTTCGACCGGCGTTGCGCGACTCGCCATATTGGGGAGGTCATGGTTGCCAACCAGAATTGCGATTGGCACGTTCGCCTGAGCGAGCCGAAGAACGCGACGTGCAAACTCTCGCTGCAATGTCGGGCTGGGATCACGATTCTTGAAGGCGTCACCCGTAAAGAGGACGGCGTCAAAATCATCACCAATTGCGCGATCAACAATCGCATCAAATGATCTGAGAAAGTCGAGTACGCGCGTCGACAGGCCAGTCGCAGGATCGAGCGAACCATGATTATCAATACCGAGATGCAGATCAGAAAAATGGATGATCTTCACGTCTCAGGAATCCCCTCCGACCCGCAATCCTCGCAGGAGAGCCTTGGCTGAACTGGTATCAAAATGATCCTGGCTCTTGTTCTCAGTAAGCAGCTTGCGGCTGTATTCTCGTGTCCGAACGACCATCGGCATCGGGATGGCATGTCCGACAACGAGGCACTGTTGCGTTGGCTCCAGGCTGGCCAGCATTGAGCGCAGTCCCGATCGGTCGCCCGTTCCGCTGAGGACCGCTCCGATGTCGTGCTCGTCGGTCAGCAAACCGCTGATGCGTGTTGCAAGCTGCGACATCACTTCCGAGTCGATCTGACTCGGGCGCTGGTCGACGACCATCAGAGAGACATCGAACTTGCGCATCTCGCGGGCGATGATGCCGAAGATCGATTGCCGTGCCGCCGACGGACTGAGGAATTTGTGCGCCTCCTCGAGCACGACTACGAGCGAGCGCCCCTTATCGAACGTCTCATTCGTCCGACGCTTGTCCGCCGCCTCGCGATACTGCTCGTGAATGCGCCTCGTCAACAAATTCGCAACAAGCATGTAGTCGCGCAAATGATCCCAGCGACCGAACTGCACGATGACGTGCCGACCTTGTTGCAAGTGATGGACGATCTCCTGAATCTGATTGGCGGTTGCCTCCTGCACAACGTATTCTCGTTCGCCCAGATAGGCGAGCTTGCGCCGTAACCCATCTATCGCACCTTCGTGCGCTCCAGTCTTCGCAACGAACTCCTTGATATCTTCAGCGTTTAGCGTCAGGAGCCTTGACAACCACTGGCTCTTATATTCTCGCTTGAGCAGAAATGTTGTGGCACTGAAGGTGTCCGTCAGGTTGAGCTCGTCTTCAAGCAGCGCGATGTCTTCAGGTTCGATCTGATTCATTCCAATTTGGATGTGGTAATCGGCGTCTGATGATTTGCGGTCAAGGCTATAGACCTTGACTTCGGTCGATCCGAATAGATTGCGCAGACCAGGGATCTCTGGCTTGTCCTGCCGCGCATCGGCGTATTCGTCGTGCATGTCGAAGATCAGCGCTGACGCGATGTTGCTGCGGATCAGCCCGAACAGAATCAGACGGGTCAGGACACTCTTGCCGGTACCGGTCTGTCCAAATATCCCGCTCGGTCGCTCGACCAGTTTCTTGAGGTCGATCGTGACCTTGACGCCGTCCATCGCGATAGGCGCGCCGACCGAAAAGCGCCCGTCGCCTTCCTGTCCGAAGACAACATCGAAGTCCTCCTCGCGAGCACGGCGCATTTCTGCAAAGTGCGAGGGGATCGTGCGAACAGCGCGCGGCGCACCGCCTTCAAGCGAGTCCTTGTCCTCAACGACGAGACTCGGACGAACCGTCGCGGCGGTAAAGGTGTGGATGCCCTGCAACGCGGCACGGATGAATGCGCTCTCGACCGGCGGGTCAGCGACAACTGTTGGGTCGGTCGTGCGTAACTGCAAATCGTTGATCAAGCTGAAATAGCGGTCGCGGTTGCCTTCAAGGACGACAAAGCTGCCGACCTGTAGGTCCTCGGCATAATTCCCGTTCAATCGCACCGTCAGGCCCGCGCTGAAGCTGCCTTCAGTGACCACGCCGAGCACGTCGTCACGGCTACCTGAATCCATGAGTCCTCCGGCCTGACACAGTGTCCGTACGCATCAGAAGTGTATCATCGCCCCATACTGACCCATTGGCGACAAGGGGGATGTCAATGGCTGACGCGAAGATCGCGCCGATTGATGCACTGACGCAGTTTCTTGAAACTATTCAACCAGAGCCGACGCAAGCCGGCACACAAGCAAAACGTGCTGCGTATCGGCTCGGCGCATCGTGCGCCGAAGCTGACCTGACGATTGAAGAGACGTTTGAGTTGCTGGAGCAAAGCGCCGCTGACCTGCTCGCGGTGCTCAGTGCCGATACGCTCGGCTCGATCGTCCGCGGCTACGTCGATCAGGTCGTCCGCATGCGCGGCACGACGCACCGACCGCCCGGCCGGCTCTCCAGCCACGTCGCCCGCCTCGCCGCGCTGCACCGAATCAACCGCGCGGCGACATCCAGCCTGCGCCTCGACGACGTCCTGACGACGATCGTCGAGACCGTGGCAGAAACGATCGATGGCGACGCCTGTTCAGTGTTCCTGCACGATGAGCACACCTCGGCGCTGATCCTTCGAGCCACCAAGGGGCTGAATCCGGAGGCCATTGGCCGCATCGCCATCCGGTCCGACGCTGGTATCACCGGGCTTGCGGCCACCAGCCACCAGACGCAGGTGGTCGAAGTCGCCCAGTCGCATCCGGCGTTCTTCACCTACCCGATCGTTGGCGAAGAGCGCTACACGTCGCAGGTGTCGGTGCCGTTGCTCCTGCGCGAGCCCGAGCGCCTTGTTGGGGTGATGAACATTCAGTCGATCGCGCCGCGGTCGTTCGATCCGGACGAAGTCACGTTCCTCGAGACGGCCGGCGGCGAACTGGCAATCGCAATCGAGAACGCGCGGCTATACAGCCAGACCGACGAAGCCCTCCATCGTCGTATCGACGAGATGCGGGTGCTGCAATCGGTCAGTCGCAGCCTCGTCGCCGAGCGCCTGCCCGAGGATCTGTACCCGTTGATAGCGCAACACGCAGCATCGATTGCGCGCGGTGACGCCGCGGTTGTGCTCGCTACGACACCGGAGTCAGATGGGATGCCACACTGCGTCGGCACGGCGGGTCCGGAGCATGCCGCAGACATCTTCCCGCTCTCACTGGTTGAGCGCGTGACGACAACACGAAGCGCCGTCGCTGTTGAAACTGACGGCGAGCAGATACTGATCGGCGCGCCGCTGCTCACAGCGCATCGACTCATCGGCAGCGTCTTCGTCCGAGCGCGACTCGACGAGAACCATATTGAGCAGAAGCTGGGCCTCTTCCAGGCGTTCGCCGACGCCGCCGCGCTGGCGGTCGAAAATGCCGAGCTGTATGACGAAGCCAATCGCGGGTTCGCGCGCGCATCTACGCTCTTGCAGGAGATGCACCACCGCGTCCGCAATAACCTGCAAACGGTCGCAGCGCTGCTGTCGATGCAGGCTCGCCACGCATCGCATCCTGCCCACAAGGCCACGCTCCAGGAGGCGGTTGCGCGAGTCCAGTCGATCGCCGCTGTCCACAATCTGCTATCGGCCGACAACCTGACGTCGGCGACGGTGACGTCGATTGTGAAGCACGTCGTTGACGAAGCGTCGGTCAATGTCGTGCCACATGGCACGCACGTCGAGTTTGAGGTCTTGCCGAGCGATGCGACGGCCAGTTCCCGGCAGGCGACGATCCTGGCGCTACTCGTGAATGAATGCGTGACGAACTCCATCGAGCACGGCATGGCCGATCGGGATTCGGGCCACATCTGGATCAGACCAAGCAGCGACGACGGCCAGATCGAATTGCGGATTGAGGACGACGGTAGCGGCCTGCCGGACGGCTTCGACATCGAACGCGACAGCAGTTTGGGCCTGCGTATCGCCCGAACCCTCACCATGTCCGACCTCAAGGGCACGTTCGATATTCGGAACCGACCCGAGGGTGGCGCCGTCACGACGATCCGGTTTCCCGCAATTAGTTAGCGATGCGGATCACACCGTAACTGGCGCCGCCGCTGCCGCGTAGGCGTTGTCGAGCAACGTCATGATATGGACAACTTCGACCTGCTCGCCGCGCTCACGTAGACCAGCGACGAGTTGCATCATGCAGCCGGGGTTAGCCGAAACAATCGTTCGCACGCCGGTGGTCGCAGCGTTGTCCAGCTTGCGGGTCAGCAGCGATGCCGACACTTCCGGCTGCATCAGGTTGTAGATACCGGCACTCCCGCAACACATCGTCGACTCGGGCATTTCGACCAGCTTCAAACCCGGTATCGCATGCAGCAGCTCGCGCGGTTCACGAGTGATGCGCTGTGCGTGCGCCAGGTGACACGGCTCCTGGTAGGTGACTTCGATTTCAAGATGCCCCGGAGTACTCGCCAATCCAGCCTGAGCCAGGAACTCGGTTGCGTCCTTGACGCGCTCACTAAACTGCTTCGCGCGCTCGGCGTAGGCAGGGTCATCGCGCAGCAGGAAGCCGTACTCCTTCATTGCAGCACCGCATCCAGCCGCGTTGACGATCACCGCATCAAATTGCGGATTGTCGAACGCTTCGATGTTGGCGCGCGCCTGAGATCGGCCATTGTCCATATCACCGGAGTGAACGGACAATGCACCGCAGCAGCCCTGGCCAGTCGGCACAACAACGTCGTAGCCATTGCGCGCTAGCACGCGCGCGGTCGCTCGATCGACATCTGCGTAGGCGGTGCTCATGATGCAACCTGCCAGCAGCGCAACAGTTCCCCGTCGTTCGCCTTCGGCCGGCCAGTACTCCTGTCCTGGGATGAGGAATTCGTCCGTCAGCTCCGGCAGCATCGCTTCCTGCTTGCTGAGGTTCATGAGCTTGAGGACGCCCGATTTCCGCACGACCTGTTGCGCTCCGCTGCGCTGGTACAGGCGCAAGCCGGACGAGAGCGCCCGGAAGCGTCGCGTGCTGCCGAATGCGCCGCGGAATGCCGCCGTGCGCGCCAGCGAAACGTGCGGAGCGTGGCGATTAACGCGCTCGATCTGCGTCCGAGCCGTCTCGACCAGCTCGCCGTACTTCACGCCGGACGGACAGGCGGCCTCGCAGGCTCGGCAATTGAGGCACAGCGACATCTCCTCCTGGAAGATCGGATCAAGAATACTGAGATGTCCCTCATGGACGGACTTAATCAATGCGATCCGACCACGTGGCGAGGACCGCTCACGCAGCGTCAGACGATAGGTCGGACAGGCCGGCAGACAGAAGCCGCAATGCACGCAAGCGCGCATGACATCTTCAGGCGGGGCATCGGGACCTTGAAACCCGGACAAGCGTTCCGGTTCCACGACTGCCTGGGCAAACTGACCATTGATGGATTCACTGACCATCCCGCTGATGTCCTCTCGCCCTACAGGCCAAGCGCAAACCGACCGCGGTTCAAGCGTCGTTTCGGATCGAAGCTGTCTTTAAGTCGCCGGAGAATCGGCTGAACTGCCTCGGGTGTCGGTCCAAATACATCGCAATCGGCTTTGAGATGCGGCGGCAGCGACAGCCAGGTCGCTGAAGCGAATGCATCGATTCCCGCGTCCTTGATTGATTCAATCGACGGACGACGAGCATACACAAGCCCCGACCCGACATCGGCACAGACCGCCCAGCCAGCGTCTGCCAGCCGTGGAAGCGCCGCTGGCTGCAACGACGCCCGGATCGGCAGTCGTGCGACAGCACCATCAGTCGCGAGGTCGGCAACCGCTCGAAACGTCGACAAGGCATTGTTTCCGTCTTCGGTGAGATCTGTCGCGTTCGGAGCTACAGCCCGCGCAGCCACGTCCATCATACGCTGGACGAGCAGGTCGATCGCCTCAGCCGGGGCATCGCAGCGCACAGACGTCTGCCAACCACTGGGTACGTTCGAAACCACGATTGATGCCGGCAGGAGTTGTGACGTCAGGAGCGCGACGGCGGCAGCGTGTGCGTCCTCCGCCGAGTCATATGTGAGCTGGATCGATCGGCTCGCCGTCGGCGCTGGGAACACCTTCAGATTCAGGCGAGTAACAACACCAAACGCACCCAGCGCTCCATAGTGCAGGTGCATCATGTCGAAGCCGGTGACGTTCTTGACCACCATGCCGCCCGCCTTGGCGTTCACGCCGTCCGGTCCCATCACCTCGACGCCGATGACCCAGTCTTTCAGTGAGCCGCCGCCGAGGCGACGCGGGCCGCTCATGCCGGTGGCGTACGCGCCACCAATCGTCGAACGGGAGTCGTGGGCGGCATCAAGAGCGATCGACTGTCGGTTCGCGGCCAGCGCTTCGCGAATTTGCAGGATTGTGCAGCCCGGCTCGACGGCCATCGTCATATTGTCCGGCTCATACTGCAGAATGCGATTGAGCTTGCCGGTTGAGATGGCAAACTCGAATGGGCCGCCGAGATTGCCGAACGCCGGTCGCGTCCCGCCACCAACGATAAGTGCGTGCGCACCATCGCGCTGCAACGACCGTAGCGTCTCAGCTAGCTCCTGCTGAGACTCCGGAAACCGCACGTCCGTAATCTCGTCGCCATCGACGACAATTGGAACCTGCTCGACCTCAGACGACATACATGCCGTCCACTTCCAGCGCCTGTTGCTTCAGGTTGAAACCGCCGCACGAGAACGCGGTTGGGAACACTTTGTCCGGGTTGAACAGCTCGCGCGGATCGAACGACCGTTTCAATCCGGCCATCGCGGCCAAATCGTCGGTCGTGAAGACTAATGAGAGCGCGTCCTTCTTCTCCATGCCGATCCCGTGTTCGCCGCTGACAGACCCTCCGGCGTCGATGCAATGCGCCAGCAGCGCGTCACCGGCCTCCAGCACGCGCTGAATCTCCCCCGCCCGATAACGATCGAACAGCATCAGCGGATGCAGGTTGCCGTCGCCTGCGTGAAACACGTTGGCGATCTGGATGTCGAAATCGCGGCTGATCTGGCCGACGAACTCCAATGCCGAGGGCAGCTTCGTGCGCGGCACAACGGTGTCCTGCAAGTAGTAGTTCGGAGCGAGGCGACCAAGCGTGCCGAATGCTGCCTTACGACCCAGCCACAACAGATCCTGCTCGGCTTTCGTCGTCGCCGACCGCACCTGTTGCGCATCGTGCAGGCGGCAGAGACGAGCGACCGCTTCCCTATGCTCGGCGACCGTCTCCCGTAAGCCGTCCAGCTCAACGAGCAGCACGGCGGCAGCATCCAGCGGATACCCACAATGGAAGGCGGCTTCAACAGCGGTGATCGTCAGCGCGTCCATCATCTCCAGCGACGCGGGCAGAATGCCGTCGGCGATGATCGCCGTGACGGCTCGCGAGGCGGACTCCATCGTCGGGAACGACGCCAGCAGGACCGCGACCTCTTCGGGAGTGCGCGTCAGCCGCACCATCGCCTTGGTCACGACGCCGAGCGTGCCCTCCGAGCCGACTAGCGCGCCGGTCAGGTCGAAGCCAGGTGTCTCGGCCGACGATCCGCCGACCCAGGTCAGCGAGCCGTCTGGCAGGACGACCTCAAGTCCAAGGATGTGATTGCTGGTGACGCCGTATTTCAGGCAGTGCGGGCCACCGGAGTTGTTGGCGACATTGCCACCGATTGAACACGCGCGCTGGCTGGCGGGGTCGGGCGCGAAGAAGTAGCCCCGATGCGCAATCGCTGTCGATAGATCGAGGTTGATGAGCCCCGGCTCGACAATCGCGTAGCGATCAACTTCGTGCACTTCGAGGATGCGCGTCATCCGGGTCATAACGATCATGACGCCACCGCGACAGGCGATAGCTCCACCAGCAAGACCGGTCCCCGCGCCACGCGGCACGACCGGCAGGCCGTGCGCCAGTGCAACACGAACGACGTCGCGCACCTCTTCAGCTGTAGCCGGCAGGACCGCAGCAACCGGCTGGTGAATCCCGGCGATGGCCTCGTCCGAGGCGTCGTACTGATAGACCGACAGGCCGGCCGGATCTGAGACGACCCACGCTTCGCCGACTACGGCTGCGAGCGACCGGAGCAACTCGGAGCGATCTTGCGTCGCCATGACCTGATCTCCCGTTTCAACACGATCGATGATAGAGTGAACGTACACTTGGTCGGCAAGCGATACTGTCAGCACGCTTGCCGTAGATATAGTGTCAGGATCGCAGATATGTCAAACAATACCAACTGGATTGTCGTCGGCTCGCCGGACAACTATGCGGCCACGCGTGAGCACGGCTTTACGATACAGGGATTGAAGAGCCGACATCGCAAGAAGGCTGAATCGATGCAGCCGGGCGATCGGATAGCCTGGTACATTACCGGCATGAAGGCGTTTGCCGGTTATGCGACGGTTACGTCAACCTATTTCGAAGATCATACGCTGATCTGGAAGAGCAAGGATCCGAAGCGCGACAAGGAAGACTACCCTTGGCGGTTCAACATCGAGCCGGTAATCACCCTCGATCAGGACGACTTTCTGGAAGCCGAGCCGATCGCGCGTCAGATGGCGCACGTCGCCAAATGGCCGGCTGCCAACTGGACGCTCGCCTTCCAGGGCAACGTCCACAAGATCAGCGATGAGGATTTCGACGTGATTCGCCTGGCGCTGGAAAACGCAACCGCGTCGGTCGCCAGTTAGCCCCCGCAAGCAGGAGGAAGATACGTGAGCATCCGTCCGACACTGGACGATATCCGTGCAGCGGCCGCACGGATTGAAGGCGTGGTCGTCAGAACTCCGCTGATTCCGCTCCACTCGTATGGCAAGCCGTCCAGCATCTATCTGAAGCCGGAAACGCTGCAGCCAATTGGATCGTTCAAGCTCCGGACTGTTTTCAACGCCGTAGCGGCCAAGAGCGAAGAGGAGCGGGCGCGGGGACTCTCGACAACCAGCGCCGGCAACACAGCACAGGCGCTCGCCTGGACCGCGCGACACTTCGGCACGACCGCACGCAGCCTGATGCCCGAGCACGCGCCGGAAACAAAGGTGCGGGCGATGGAGGCGTACGGCGGCACGCCGGTCCTCGTGCCCAGCGCAGAAGTCTTTCGCTTCATGACCGAAGAGGGCTGGAAGGACGAGCCGTACACCTTCATTCACCCATGGCGCGAGATGGCCGGTTCGGCGACCATCGGTCTGGAGATTGTCGAGGACATGCCGGAGGTCGAGCGGGTATACGTCCCGGTCGGCGGCGGCGGGCTGATCGGCGGCGTTGGCTCGGCGATTAAAGCTCTGCGACCGGACATCAAAGTGATCGGCGTCGAGCCCGAAGGTTGCTGCGCGTTTACCCGCAGCCTCGAGGCTGGCGAACCGGTGTCAGCGCCGTGCCAGACGATTTGCGATGGCGTGGCGGTGCCGCTCGTCCTGCCGGACGTCTTCGAGGTGCTTCGCTCGGTTGTCGATGAAACGGTGCTCATTTCAGATCGCGACGCCAAGGCGGCGGTCAAGCGTCTGGCGCTGCGTAACAAGCTCGTTGCCGAACCGGCAGGCGGCCTCGCCGTCGCGGCTGCGCTGGCTGCCGAAGCGGACTCGTCCGGTCGAAGCATCTGCATCATCTCCGGCGGCAGCATCAACGATGACCTGCTCGCCGAGATCCTGACCGACGCCTCACTCGATTGAGCTAGTGAGCCGGTCGGTCGAGGATGAGCGCCATCGCTACCTCGTCGACCGGTTCACCATCAACAATCACTGACTGCTTCCGAACACCTTCAACCTCGAACCCCATCCGCGCGTACAGTCGCCGGGCCGGCGCGTTGTGCACCATCGTGGTGAGCTGCATTCGGTGCACGCCATGCTCGGGTGCCCAGGCGATCAGCCGTTCAAACAGGCGGCCGCCAATCCCCTTGCCTGCATACGATTGCAGCACTCCGGCAACAATATCGACACTGTGTCGATTGCGCAGATATGCGCCGCCGGATGCGGTCACGTAGCCAACGAGCGTGCCGTGGTCGACCGCGACGAGAATCGTTGAGTTATCGCTCTGTAACGTGTCGCTGATTTCCTGGCGCTGGCGATCAAGCATCCCACTTCGTTCGCCCGGCTCCAGCATCATCAGGTTCGTCTCGGCATCCAGCGCCAAACACAGTTGGAGAAACTCATCGATCTCATCCGCGCCAAGTGTTCGAATCTGAATCGCAGGGTGTTGTGGGTAGCTCATCAATGTCACCTGCTGCCCTGGATCGCAATCAATCGTCGCCGATGTCTGCCCGAGCGGCGATGACGTGCTCGATTCGTTGGTCCGGAATCAGCCAGAGAATTGCCACGATCACATAGAAACCAACAGCGACGATGATTCCGAGCGTTGAGTCCCCGAAGAGTGCCGCGACAACGATCCCCGCAATGTACAGCGCCGGTGACACCCGGCCCTTGGTATCGCTTCCAACAGCATTCCTGAGCGTAGATTGACGTCCCTGATAGCGAATGATCGCCGCCTGCAGGATGAAGTAGGCGACAGCCGCGCCGAGCAGATTGACGCCGTAGACCACCGTCGGCGTCTTCGTGAACGAGCCCTCATCCATCCATGCAGTCGAGAATGGGATGAGCGACAGCCAGAACAGCAAGTGCAAGTTCGCCCAGAGCGCTGCCCCGCTGATTTGTTCAGTGAGCTGGAACATGTGGTGATGGTTATTCCAATAGATGCCGACGTAGACGAAACTCAACGCGTATGAGAGAAGCCCCAAGCCGGTCGTGTCCCAGAGTGCGGCGAACGTGTGCTTCTCTGGAACACTCAACTCCAACACCATGATCGTGATGATGATTGCCAGGACCCCATCGCTGAACGCTTCCAGACGGCTGGTACTCACAGGCTGGCCATCCCTTCAGACACGCCATCATCGGTCGC
Organism: Thermomicrobiales bacterium; assembly: GCA_023954495.1. Taxonomy (NCBI): domain Bacteria; kingdom Pseudomonadati; phylum Thermomicrobiota; class Thermomicrobia; order Thermomicrobiales; species Thermomicrobiales bacterium. Next base: position 72,360 of record JAMLIA010000001.1, read on the forward strand.
CAACTCATCAGTCGGTCGGCTGCGTGCGCGGATCGGTTCATGACGATTTCGAGAGCCTATCACACGGCATTTATCGAGCATCACTCCGTGCAGCAGACTCCGGAAATGCAACATCCGAAATTGCCCTTGACAATCTACGGGTACCCGTTGTATCATATGTGGCGGGTACCCGTATGAAGGGTGCCCGATGGAAATTCGATAACACGAAGGAGACACTCTTGAACGACGAACTAGCAGAAAAATTCATGCACACGATGTGGTTGGCCAGGTTCCAGCGCATGCAGTTCCATGCGGAGCACGGACATCTCGCTGACACCACGCGCGGCCAGGGGCGGATACTCGCCGTCCTGAAGCTGCAAGACGGCATGAAGACGAAGGACCTGGCGCACATTCTCGGACTGCACATCGCGTCCCTGAACGAGCTCATCTCCAAGCTGATCAAGGGTGGCTATGTCACTCGCGAGCAGTCGCCAGAAGATGGCCGGGTCATGATTATCAAGCTCACCGACAAGGGCCGCAACGAGGAGCAGGCGGAACAACCCGGCCTTGCCGACATCTTCGACGCCCTCACAGCCGAGGAGCAGGAGACGCTGGGCGGCTATCTGGACCGCGTGAACAGCGCGCTACAGGAACGACTTGGCCTCGACGACGAGGACATCGAAAAATTCTCTGCCGAGGCGGGCGGCCGCAGAAAGCGACCGGGTGGTCGGCGCCGGGGAGCGGGACGTGGGCCAGGCCCGCGCGACTTCCGCGGCGGACGCGATCCGCGAGGCGGAGGCTTCGGCCGCTTCAATCGCGGGCGTCGCAAGGCCGAAGGCCACTGCGAGCACTAGGATGATCCGGTAGCCATCGACGCGCACGCGTCGATGGCTGCGACACACCTACCCCTCTTGACGATCCCGGCGCAAACACCACACAGGATCGGCGCTCGGGCTCGAGTTTTTTGCCATTACTTCGGTTGCCCTTAAAATTTTCAGGTTGCACTTCTATCCCCGTTTCGGGCGCTTTCGTAGCGTATAACCGATCGTTGTTCAGCCCAGCTCGTTGGGAGCATGTATGGATCTACTCCCAGTTGTTGTCATCGGGGTCATCGCGATTGTCCTGATCACGACCATATCCCCGAAGTTCGGCATTGCCGCGCCACTCATTCTGGTCGTCCTCGGTGCGGCGGTCGGGCTACTTCCGTTCATCCCCGCTATTCATATTGAGCCAGAATGGATTCTTGGCGGCGTCCTTCCGCCATTGCTGTATTCGGCGGCAGTGAACACACCAACAATGGGGTTCCGTCGCGACCTCTGGACGATCTCGGTGTTCGCCGTCCTGCTGGTCATTGCATCGGCAGTGTCTGTCGGGTTCCTGTTGACCTGGCTCGTGCCGGACCTGCCGTTGTCGATCGGTATCGCAGTCGGTGCAGTGGTGTCGCCGACCGACGCCGTCGCCACTGGGATCGTGCGCCGATCGGGCGTATCAACCCGAATCATCAATGTCCTCGACGGCGAAGCACTGTTTAACGATGCGACCGCGCTCGTGCTCCTGCGCTCTGCAATCGCCGCCGTCGCGGCCTCAGTCTCGCTCTGGAATGTCGCCACCGACTTCCTCTACTCGCTGGCGATCGCAATCCTCATCGGCGTTGTCGTCGGTCGCCTCAACGTCTCACTGCGCTCGCGGATCCCGGACACTGCATCCAACGTTGCCTTCTCGCTAACTGTTCCCTTTCTGGCTGCCATACCGGCCGAGCATATCGGTGCGTCTGGTCTGGTCGCGGCGGTCGTCGCCGGATTGATCACTGGCCAACGTAGACCGAAGCGGCTGTCGTCTGAAGTACGTATCGCCGAATCAGCTGTCTGGGAAACAATTAGTCACATTCTGGAGAGTGGCATTTTCCTGGTCATGGGCCTGCAGCTCTATACGCTGATCGTCGACATGCGTGCGACGTCTGACCAGCAGCTAACCGCGATTGAGATCGTGGCGCGGCGGTCATCCTGTTGCTGATTGTCATCAGAACTGTGTTTGTGTTCGGGGCCGTCGCTGGCACTTCGCAGCGCCAGCCTCCCGGATCGGCGTCAGCGCATCATCGAGTTCAGCGAACAGATCACCAACATGAACGCCGAGAACGCTGTGACGCGACGAGGCAAGCCGCTCGATCGTCGGCGCTGGGATCAGTTTGAGGACATCATGACGCGCCGCATCGCTGACATCGACTATCTGGCCAGCGAGCAGTTTGGCACGAAGCACGGCGTTGTGCTGGTCGCCGCCGGAATGCGCGGCGCAATCACGTTGGCCGCAGCGCAGTTGCTCCCTGTCGATACGCCACATCGGTCGCTCCTGATATTGGTCGCATTCTTCGTCGCCGCCGGCACACTGATCCTGCAAGGCGGCACGCTTCCAACGCTGGTTCGCGCGCTGAAGCTGCCGACGCAAAACTCGGCAGCAAACGAAAGTCTCATGCAACAACTCGGAATCGACCTCAATCAGGCAGTCCTGAACACGCTCGACGCCGGCGAATTGACCAAGCGGGATGGCACACCGTTCTCCGAGTCATCAATCACACAGGCCCGCTCGATCCTGCACACGATGCTGAATCCGCCACCAGAACTCGAGCAACAGGCGTCACAGGGTGAAATCTCGGAGTTGCGACTGGAAGTCATCGAAGCCGGGCGGGCCGAGCTCCTTCGCATTCGCGATCGTGGCACCTACCCGAGCGACGTGCTGAGTGCAAAGCTGGCTCAGCTGGATGCCGACCAGATCAGCATCGAGGCGCGGCTACACTGAGCAGCGCGCAAAAGAAAAACGCCGACCGCAATTGCGGTCGGCGCTCGCAGTGGAGATGGGGGGAATCGAACCCCCGTCCAAAGCTTTCAGCCGAAGATATCCTACAGGCATAGTCGGTGCTTTGTTCACCCTGGTGAGCCACCGCCGACAGCGTTTCACCGGGCTTGTCAGATTGTCTTTCGCGGCCCTATCTGACTATCAGAACCGCGGCAGCCCAGCGTAGTGTCGCTCGGATCCGGACCAGCCGGGCTGTGGTCCGGGCGAACGTCGCTCCCTAGTTAACTAGGCAGCGAAAGCAAGCTCACGCTCGCCGTTTAGTGTTTTTGCCCGTTTTTAACGAGGCCTCGGGCGTCCTCGACCTGCAATCTTCGCACCTACGACCCTGTCGAAACCGGACATCCCCGTAGTGTGCGACCCACAGTATACACCTTTAGTCGCGTCGACGCAAGGCCTGCTCGATCTGACGGCGCGCATCGCGTTCCGCCAGCGACTGGCGCTTGTCGTAGTCGCGCTTGCCACGCGCAAGGCCAAGATCCAGCTTGGCGCGACCACGGCGCAGCACGAGGCGCAGCGGTACCAGCGTATAGCCGGCAGCTTCTGTTTGCTTCTGCAGGTAGTCAATCTGCTTACGATGCAGCAGGAGCTTCTTCGGCCTGAGCGGATCGTGCTGAAAATACTCACCCGAGTGCTGGTAGGGCGAGATGTGCATACCATGCAGCCACACCTCGCCACCCTGCACGCGCGCGTAGGCATCGCGCAAATTGACCCGTCCGTCCCGGATCGACTTGATTTCGGTTCCGGTTAGGTGGAGTCCAGCTTCCATGTCCTCTTCGATGAAGAAGTCGTGGAACGCCTTGCGGTTGACCGTCACGACCTTCTCACCACCGGATGGGGCTTGAGGCTTTGGTTTTGCTTTCGTTTTGGCACACATGTGTGAATCGCTCCAGTACTGCACTATGTCGCGCACGCAGTCGGATCGGTCTCATCGCGCGCCACCTGCCGTCCGCAGCGTACAATCGTTCGCATGTCCGAGATGGTCGATGCGTACCTGCGGTTCGCGGAATTCTACGATCTTGAATACGATCAGCACCGGGACGACCTTGAACTCTACCGCCATTTCGCGGTAGAGGCGAATGGACCGGTGCTGGAGCTCGGCTGCGGAAGCGGCCGAGTCTTGCGTGCGCTCGAAAATCTGGGCCTGCCACTTACTGGCGTCGACTCATCGCAGGCAATGCTGCGTCTCGCCGAGGAACGCTTGCAGCCCGACACAGTACTCGTCCACGCTCGCATCGAGGACCTGCAGCCCGAATGCGTGCCAGACGCGCCATACTGGATGGCGTTCTCCGCAATCAATACGTTCCTGCATCTGCCGGACGCCGATGCGCAACTTGCGGCTCTCGAAGCCATTCGCTCGGTCGTGATCGACGGAGGTCTGCTGCTGCTCGACCTGATGTCCCCCGACCCGCTCTACCTGGCAGGAATAGACGGGCGCGTCGATCTTGAATACAGCGGCGCTATGTCGGATGGTCGACGACTGGACAAATGGGTGACGCGCACCCACGATCTGGAGCGCCAGACGATTCACACGACCGTGCTGTTTGACACAACTGACCCGCTGACAGGCACTGTCTCCAGAGTAACGGACGCGTACGACACGCGCTATATCCATCGTTGGGAACTTGAGCATCTTCTCGCCCGGGCGGGTTGGCAGCTCATCGCCGTTTACGGTTCGTATGACCTGGAGCCATATCGCTCCGATTCCGAGCGCATGATCGCGCTTGCGACCTGGAACAATGGACCGCTTTCGCCGGCCAGAAAGGACTGACTGACCGATGGCTCAACAGATAATTGAGGGCGTCGAGATCAAGCGCCTCGTCACGCACGCTGACGAGCGCGGTGCATTGACCGAGCTGATCCGGCGTGACGACCCGTTCTTTGAAGGCTTCGGCCAGTGCTATGTCTCGGTGTCTTATCCGGGCGTCATTCGCGGCTGGCATTACCACAAGAAGCAGACCGACTATTTCACCTGCGTCAGCGGCATGATCAAAGTTCCGCTCTATGACCTTCGGGAAGATTCGCCGACCTACGGCGTCGTCAACGAGTTCTTCATGGGCGACGACAATCGCATCGTCGTAAAGATCCCGATTGGTGTGCTGCACGGCTTCAAAAACGTGGGAGTCACACCCTGCTATCTGATCAACTTTCCGACGCAACCGTACGATCCTGCTGATCCGGACGAGTATCGCATTCCGTACGATTCTCCGGACATTCCGTATTCGTGGGATTTGACGTTCACTTAGAGCCGAAGGCGGGAAGCATGCTGACCGATCCCCTGCCGATTCCGACTGCCGACCGTGTGTCAGGGTCGGTTTCCATTCCCGGTTCAAAGAGCTACACCAACCGGGCGCTGCCCATCGCTGCGCTGGCCGAAGGTGTGTCCGTTCTGCGCGGCGCGTTGGACTCTGACGACACGCGCTACATGGTCGCCGCGCTGAATAGTCTCGGAGTCAGGATTGATGCAGATTGGTCGTCCGGCGTGCTCACCGTCCACGGGGCAAATGGCGAGATTCCGGCGACGAATGCTGAACTGTTCCTGGGCAACTCGGGAACATCGATGCGCTTCCTGACGGCGTTCGCGGCCCTGGCGCACGGCCAGATCCGGCTGGATGGCACAGAGAGGATGCGCCAGCGTCCGCTCGCTCCCCTGATCGACGGGCTGGTATCGATCAACGTGAATGTCCGGTCTACGTCCGGGGACGGCTGCCCACCTGTGGAGCTCGCTGCGACCGGGCTTCCCGGTGGGACGATCCGCATGCGCGGCGACCTGTCGAGCCAGTACTTCAGCGCGCTCGCGATGGTGCTGCCGTACGCACGTGAGCCACTAGAAGTCGTCGTCGAGGGCGATCTGGTCTCGAAGCCGTACATCGACATGACCGCGTCGACGATGGCGGCCTTCGGCGTCGAATTGCACAATGATGACTACCAGCGCCTTTGGGTCGAGCCAGAGCAGCGCTACACGGGACGCGACTATGACATCGAGCCTGACGCTTCAGCGGCAAGCTACTTCTTTGCGCTAGCTGCCGTCACTGGCGGCTCGATCACAGTCGAGCATCTGCCGCCGACCTCAGCGCAGGGTGACCTCCACTTTGTGGACGTGCTCGAAGCGATGGGCTGCTGCGTTGAGCGAGGTGCTGACGCAGTTACGGTTCACGGTCCAGAGCAGCTGCGCGGCGTCGATGCCGATATGGGCGACATCTCGGATACGGTGCAGTCCCTCGCGGCAATCGCACCGTTCGCCAACGGGCCGACGACCATTCGGAATATCGGCCATATCCGCTTGAAAGAGACCGACCGCATTTCCGCCATCGTCACCGAGCTGCGTCGAGTCGGTGTGCCGGTCGATGAACGTGAGGACGGGCTGACGATCCATCCGGCGCAGCCGCAGCCAGCGACCATCCAGACCTACGACGACCACCGCATGGCGATGAGCTTTGCGATCCTCGGCACCCAGATCGCCGGCACGATGATCGCCGATCCCGGCTGTGTCGCCAAGACCGTACCTGCCTACTGGGATCTGCTCTTCCCGCTGCTGGGCGCCGCGGTCCGCTGAGGCGCTACGGCATCTCCCACGCCGCACGGCTCATCCGATTGAGCAGCAGCAGATCGGTCAGGACAAGGATCATCATCGCTTCCACGACCGGCACGGCACGCGGCACGACACACGGATCGTGGCGGCCCTCGACGAGGATCTTACGCGCGTTCCCGTGCTCGTCGACCGTGTCCTGATCCTGGCTGATGGACGACGTCGGCTTGATCGCTACGCGGACGACGATCTGCTCGCCCGACGAAATCCCGCCCAGCGTGCCGCCGTGGTTGTTCGTACGGGTGCGCACGCCGCCGTTCTCGTCCAGCACAAACGCGTCGTTATGTTGAGATCCGCGCATGCCGACAGCCGCGAACCCGGAGCCAATCTCAACGCCCTTGGTTGCCGGAATGCTGAGCATCGCCTGCCCCAGCAACGCATCGAGCTTGTAGGCAGTCGGCTCGCCGAGACCCGGCGGCACATTGTCAGCTCGCACCTCAACGATGCCGCCGAGACTATCGGACTCCAGCTTGATCCGGTCGATTGCGGCGACCATCGCTTCTGCTGCGTCAGGATCAGCCGCGCGCACCATGTTCTGATCGATCTCGTCGCGATTGAACGTCCTGGCAACGACGTCACCAATCCGCAGCGTGTGCGCATAAACGTCGATGCCTGATTGCTTCAGCAAAACACGACCAATGGCCGCCGAAGCCACCCGACCCCACGTCTCACGGGCGCTCGACCGTCCGCCACCGCGATGGTCGCGGATGCCGTACTTCATCGAGTAGGTGAAGTCGGCGTGGCCTGGCCGGTACATGTCGCGAATGATGTCGTACTTGGTCGAGTCCGAATCCTTGTTGTAGGTAATCAGCGAGATGGGCGTGCCGGTCGTTCGACCCTCGAAAACGCCTGAAAGTATCTGGACTTTGTCGCGCTCGTTGCGCGGCGAGGTGACGCGAGACTGCCCGACACGTCGACGATCGAGGTCATGTTGAATCAACTCCTCGCTGACTTCCAGACCGGCTGGGCAGCCATCAATGACTGCACCGAGCGCGGGTCCGTGCGACTCGCCCCAGGTTGTGACGCGGAATGCCGATCCGTAGGTGCTACCCATGTCGCCCCACTCTCCCTACCCCACAATATCCCTGAACGTCAGTTCAGGATCGAGCAGTCGACCGAAGACACGATAATCGTGCGACGACGACCGGTGAAATCCATACGATTCGTACAGCGCTCGGCTGCGGACGTTACGCGATTGTGTGCTCAGTCCGACGCGACTAGCGCCCGCTGATGCGAGCGACGATACGGCGAAATCGAGCGCGACACGCCCCAGCCCGCGACCCTGAATCTCAGGATTGACCGCGATGCGGTCGAGGTGTCCCCAGTTGCGGAAGCGCGTTGTTCCAACATAGGCGACCGCTCGCCGCGATTCATCGTATCCAACCTGTATCTCGACGCCGGGCGCAGATGCGTATTCACGAAACTCGTCCTCACTGTTCCACCAAAGCCACGGGAACGCGGCATTATCCAGGCGAATGAGCTCTTCGAGCATGACGAGATTCTCGATCTGTAGCGGAACGAACCTGAGATCGCCACTCCGTGGCGCTCGCGCCCGAACGCGCGACATCTCGTAAATGATGATGTCCTCGATCGGCTCGAACCGCGCTCCGACATAGAATGCCGTCCGGCGACGTTCGACCTGTTCCGAGGCAACAGCCAGGGCAATGCCGTGCTGCTGCGCTACGGTGCAGAACGCATCAATCAGGTCAATTGCGCCAGATGTCGCGGCGATCTCAGCGACGGACGCGACATCGCGGCGATTGCGCCAGCGCCCACCGACGAGGAACTCGCCGGTACGCTGGTTCCAGACCGAGAGGCTTGGCTGCGCCCTGGCGAGCTCGGTGAGTTCTGCTGTTGTGAATCGGGAATGCCAGGACACACGGAGCTGCGGCACCGCGTCCGGGGTCAGAACTGCGATCTCGCTGCCCGGTAACAGGGGCACACCCTCAAGTTGATGACTCGTCACTCAGCGCTCGCCGATCCAGACAGATTCCAGGCTCATAATCCCTACTGGCGTGATCGTCAGGCCACGCACATACGGTTTGACCAGTGTATACGCGATGTCGTGGTACAGCGGGATCAGCACATAGTCATCGAGGATGAGTTGCTGTGCATCCAGATAGCGTCTGGCACGCCGCACGGGATCCTGTTCCACTGCAGCGTTATCGAGCAGGGCGTCCACCTCGGGATTCGAGTAGTCGGCGTAGTTATCCGGGCTACCCGTGTGGAACATCGAGTCGAGGAAGTTCGCCGGATCGGGGTAATCTGCGATCCAGGACAGCGCGAAGGCTGACAGTTGACGGGTCGTGAGCGCGCTTGAGAACTCACTCCACTCCAGCGAAATGGCGTCGCTGTCCAGTCCGAGGTCGCGCTCCAGCACCTGGGCCAGCGTGACCGCCACGCCGCCACCATAGAAGGCTGGCGCGATCTGGAACGGCTGGGCGGAAGCGAGCGCAGCCTGAGCGGCACCAAGGTCGTAGGCCGGCGGAGTTGATGCCCAGTCGCGATCGAGAATCCCCGGCGGCACAATACCCTCCGCCTGTCGCACGCGATCTTCGAGGCTCACCCGCGTCACTTTGGATCGATCGAGCGCCTGAACGACTGCCTGCCGCACAGCAGGATCATCGAACGGTTCGACATTCTCGTTGAGCAGGATGAACGTGGTCGAAAGCTGCGGCGTTGTCTCGAGTTCGGCATACAGCGGATCGGCCGGCGACGACACACGATCAATCGCGTAGAACGGCACTTCCGTGGTGTCGATGACGCCCGTCTCGTAGAGATTGAGCGGTTGAGCTGCGGCGCTGCCATACAGGATATTCACCTGCTGCAGTCGCGGCGCACCGGCATAGAAGCCGTCGAACGGTATCAGCCTGATGAGTTGCGACGACACATCGTCGATCTGGAATGGACCGCTGCCGTTTGCCTCAGTCCACCAGTCGGACCCAGTCGTCTCCCGCACATCAACGATCGCAGCCGGGCTGCCGGTCAGTTTATAGAGAAAGTTGGCAGCGGGTCGCTTCAGCGTCATCCGGACTGTTTGGGTGCCACTCGTCTGGATGCCGGTGATCGTTCCGGCTTGTCCAGCCAGGTATTCGTCGATGCCTTCGATATCGCCGAAGTAGATCGCGGCCGGCAGCTCACTGCCGTCGCCTCCAGCCAGCTCAGGGTCTGCCGCGCGCTCGAACGACGCTTTCACGCGCTCCGCGTCGATCGCAGTACCATCCTGGAACGTGAGGTTCTCGCGCAGTGTGAATGTGTAGTTCAGCCCGTCATCGCTCGCATCGACCGTCTCCGCGAGATCCGGCTGAGCGATCAGGCTGTCGTCGAGCCGCATCAGTCCGCGAAAGATCTGCCGAGCGAGAAAGGACGAGTCAGCGTCTCGCAGCAGCGCCGGGTCAAGCGTGATCGGCAACGCACCACCACCAGCGAGCGTCAGCACTTGATCGCCGCCAGCGCCGATCTCCAGATCAAAGGACGCCTGTCTCGATCCACAGCCCGTCAGAACCAGCACGAGTATCAGAACGACTGCCACACGGGAATGATGTCGGTGCGTTCGGTCGTTCATCTGCCTCGATATCCGCGTCAAGACGGGCGTCATCGTGAATCGATCAAGTGTACTCGGCGAGTCGCAGGACGTTCATCGAGCAAGTTTGTCAAGGACGTTCGATACGACAGCATCTATCGAGAGATCGTCGGTATTGACGACGACGTGCGCGCTCGCGCGCGCGTTCGCCAACCGGGCCGTCTGCAGCTCATAGATCCAGTCGGGCCAATCCGGGTTGCGGCGTCGCTTCCGAACAGTCGCGAGCGACGCGTCAAGAAGGACGAGCGCGTCCGGCTGCCTGGCGTTCCAGAGGGCCGATACGATCGAATGCTCCTGAGCAACCGGCCAGGCGTCGTAGCCGTGGTCCCGCAGGGCAGCGGCGATCGTGCTCTTTCCCGATGCACAGCGACCAACCACCGCAACCCTCATCTGCTTTCTCCGCCTTAGCTCGGAATCGGCCAGGTGACACGCATCGTTCGAATGGGTTGATGCTGCTCAATCGGATCAATCGACATCGCGACAACTGCCATGTCATCTCCCGGACGTCCCTGATCGGCCGTGATGGCCGCAGCGAGAAGCGTCTCTGCGATGTCCTTGGCACTTCCCTCCGTCACCAGCCCGCTCAACGGATCGAACTGTGACCCATACCGCCGCCCGGCGTGTGAGACGCCGTCCGTAAACACGACGACCTTCATCCCGGACACAATCTCATGTTCGAACACCGTCGGTTTGGTATGGCGATAGAGACCGATGGGCGTCGTAACACCATCGTGCAGTGTCACCTCACCGCCGATGACAACGATGTGCGGGACGTGGCTGTTCCGGGTGATGAGCACGCTGCGGCTCGCCAGATCGAGCGATAGCAGGTCCAGCGTCGCAGACACCTTGCCGTGCCGATAAGCCAGCAGGACATCGTGGACACCGCGCGCGACCGCGCCATCACGCACGCCTTCCTTGAGCAACGCGACGGCTTTGCTCGACACCATCATGCTGAGCGACTTGGCCGCGGAACCAGTGCCCTGACCGTCAACCATGACGACCGACAGACCGCCGGTGGGGCGTTCAACGGTCTCAACGGTGTCCCCGCTATCGCGCGAGGCGTACTTATGCGTCTTCGCTACTGCGACATCAACTGAGAGCACAACCTAACCAATCCTCTGGCGATGGGCGTAATTCGTCCGGTAATAGTCCTCGTAGTCTCCGGAGCGCAGTGGTTCCCACCACGAACGATTGTCACGATACCAGCGAATCGTCTCACGCAGGCCAGTCTCAAAGTCGACGGACGGCGACCATCCCAGGGCACGGATCTTCGCAGAATCAAGCGAATAGCGTCGGTCGTGGCCCTGTCGATCTGTTACATGATGGAGCAGATCGCGTGGCGCATCGAGCTCGCTCAGGATCGTTTCAGCGACCGTGATGTTTTCGCGTTCGTTGCCGCCGCCGATGTTGTACGCCTCGCCCGGCTCGCCGTGTCGCAGCAGGAACTCGATGCCGCCAGCGTGGTCGCGCGCGTGAATCCAGTCGCGAATCTGGCGACCATCGCCATAGACAGGGATCGGCTCACCCAGCAGGATGTTGGTTGTCGCGAGCGAGATGAACTTCTCCGGATACTGATACGGGCCGTAGGTGTTGGAGCCGCGCGAGATGACTGCCGGCACGCCGTAAGTCGCGGCAAACGCCTTGACCATCATTTCGCCGCCCGCCTTGCTGGCCGAGTACGGATTACGCGGATTCAGCGCGTCACTTTCGCTGAAGGAGCCATCGTCACGTACACCATAGACTTCGTCGGTGCTGACGTGAACCATTCGGCGCAGCGAATGGCGTCGAGCCGCCTCCAGCAGCACCCAGACGCCATGCACGTCTGTCTGGATGAAGCCACCCGGATCGAGCAACGAACGATCGACGTGCGTTTCGGCGGCGAAGTTCACCAGCGCATCAAAGCCGTCCAGCGCCGCATCAACCGCGTCCGCATCGCAGATGTCGCCCTCGACAAACGAAAAGCCGGGAGCATCACGCAGGTCAGCGATGTTTGCCGGGTTACCCGCGTACGTCAGCTTGTCGAATACACGCACGCGCTCGTACCCTCGTTCGACCAGCAAACGCGCAAATGTGCTTCCGATGAATCCGGCCCCGCCAGTGACAACGACACTGCGGACTTTCGTCTCTGCCACGCCTGAACTACACCTCCACGGCTGTCGATCCGGTACGATGGTCTGGCCGAAATCGGCACCTGATGAACAGGAGGTCGGCAGACCGTTGGCTATCGATACGGTGACATTCGATTTTCACAACACCATCGCGCAATGCGATGAGTGGTTTCAGTTGGAGATCCGGACGCTCGTGCAGGCGCTCTTGCGCCGGGTCGATGCAGCCGGCACGCGATTCGACGACGCCACGCTCGCCGCAGCCGTCGAGCGATATCGCGCGCTCCGACTAGAGATTATCCAACATGGCATCGAACAGGACGCATATTCCTGCGCAGTTCAGATTCTCAATGAGCTGGACATCCAGATGGATGAGCCCGCGATAGAGAGCGGCATCCGCGAACTGATGCGCGCCGCACTTCCCGATTCGCAGCCGATCCCCGGCGTCGTCGACACCGTCAAGCAGCTTGCGAACGACGGTTTGAAGCTCGGGATCATCTCGAACGCCATCTATCACCCGTTCCTGGAGTGGTCGCTGGAGAAGTTTGAGATCGCCGATGCTTTCGACCTGGTTGTCACCTCGGCTAGCGCCGGATTCTATAAGTCGCGCACCGAGCTGTACGCATACACAATCGACGCGCTGGGAAGCTCTGCCGATCGAACGGTTCATATCGGAGACTCGTATCGCTTTGATGTCCTGGGTGCGCACGCCGCCGGTCTGAAGACCGTCTGGTTCGACACCGGCCATACTGAGGGCACTGGAGAAGTTGCTGACCTGCGGGTCACGACACTTGAGGGCCTTGCCGACAAGATGCTGGATCGGTTCGAGATCGCATCGCCATGAGATTTGACATCTTCACAATCTTTCCGGGGATGTTTCAGGGGCCGTTCAGTGAGTCGATCATCAAGCGAGCAGTCGACCGCGGTCTGCTAAGCATCGACCTGCACGATATCCGCGAGCATGGGGTCGGGCGGCATCGTTCGGTGGATGACACGCCATACGGCGGCGGCGCGGGTATGGTGATGGCCGCGCCACCCCTCTTCGACTCGATCGAATCCACGCTCGGTGATGACCTGTCGACAACGCCGATCATCCTGATGTCGCCTTCCGGCGAGCGGTTCAGCCAGACCATCGCCCACGACCTCGCGGGTCTGCCACGCATCGCGCTCGTCTGTGGTCGCTACGAAGGCGTCGATCAGCGGGTTCGCGATCATCTGGTGACGCGAGAGCTGTCCGTCGGAGACTACGTTCTAACCGGCGGGGAGCTCGCCGCAGCGGTGATCGTCGATGTCGTCGCCCGGCTCATCCCCGGAGTCATCGAAGCAGCATCGCTCGAAGAGGAGTCCTTTTCGGATGGACTGCTTGAGTATCCGCAATACACGCGTCCGGCATCGTATCGCGGGTGGGCCGTCCCGGACGTGCTGCTGAGCGGGCACCATGGCGAAATTGCCGCCTGGCGTCGTCAGCAATCGCTCGACATCACCCGTGCCAACCGTCCCGATCTACTCGCCGGCGAAAGCGAACAGGACGGCTGATGGCAACGTCCGTGCTACACTCTGGCCACTTTGTGGGGTAGCAACAATTCGCGCGCGAATTGGGGAGTGGTGATGTTCCGAGGGATTATCCCGCCGACAGTGACGTTCTTCAAAGAGGACGGGGCACTCGATACCGAGACAAATCGCAGCCACATAGATTTCCTCATCGAAGCAGGAGTTCACGGCCTGTTTGTCCTCGGGACCACCGGCGAGTTCATGCACATGAGCCCCAAAGAGCGCGAGCAGCATGCCGCTGAGGTCGTACAACACGTCAATGGACGTATCCCGGTCATCCTCGGCACAGGCACGCTATCCACCCGCGAAACAGTCAGGCTCAGCCGACACGCACAAGGGATCGGCGCAGACGCTGTCGCGATCGTGACGCCGTATTTCTGGACCCTGTCCGAGCGCGAAGTCATCGCGCATCTTTCTGCTGTCGCGAATGCAGTTGATATCCCGGTTGTGATCTACAACTTCCCCGCCTACAGCAACTACAACGTCTCATCTGAGACGCTTGCTGCGCTGGTTAAGGAGCACGGCAACATCGCCGGAGTGAAGGACACGATCGACAGCCTGGAGCACCTGCGGCGGCGCGTTGAGGTCGTCAAAGAGATCAAGCCGGACTTCAGCGTCCTCGCCGGCGGCGACGGCTATCTGTTGCCGTTGCTCGAGATGGGTGGCGACGGCTCGGTGCCGGCGACGGCGAACGTTGCCCCCGCGCGCCACGTCGCGATCTTCGACTCCTGGGAGCGTGGTGACTACGCCACGGCACTCGAAGCGCTTCCTGCGCTCGAAGAGCTGTTGGCGATCTATCGCGTGCCAGGTTCGTTCCACAGCGTCATCAAGGAAGCGATGGCGATGGCGGGCGTCGCACCCGCATCCGGCGCACGACTGCCGGCCCTGCCGCTGACGGCCGATAGTCGCGCGCGACTTCGCGAAGCGCTGGCAAGCGCAGGTCTGCTCGCCGCGTCCGACGACCGCTAGTCGGGCCGACTCAGCCAACGAGATAGCCACACGTCTATACTGCGAGCCGGAAACCTGTCGATGAACGACAGGATATCCGGCTCATATGACATGTGGGGCGGACATGGCATCGTCCTCAACAACCCACGACACGGACACGGCGCTTGTCCGCTTGCGTGGCATATCGAAGCGGTATCGCTCCGGTCGCCGCGAGTTCCTGGCACTGGACGACGTCTCGCTGGACATCGAGACTGGCGAGTGGGTCGCGATAGTCGGTCCTTCCGGATCTGGCAAGTCGACGCTCCTCAATATTCTTGCCGGGATCGACAGCGCTGATAGCGGGGTAGTCGAGATCGGCGGTCGCAGCCTTACCGGACTGAGCGAAGACCAGCTTGCAGCATGGCGCGGGCGATTCGTTGGCATCGTGTTTCAGTATTTCCAGCTTATGCCGACACTGACCGTCGTTGAGAATGTCATGCTCCCGATGGACCTGACCGGCGTAGATGCCAATCGACTCGACCGGGCGAAGACGCTGCTCGATCGCGTCGGCATTGGCGACCTTGCGACCAACCTGCCTTCCGAACTGTCCGGTGGTGAACAGCAACGAGCGGCCATTGCACGCGCGTTGGCGAATGAGCCCGACCTGCTTCTGGCGGACGAGCCAACCGGCAACCTCGACTCAGCAACCGGAGAACGGATCGTCGATCTGCTCGCCGAAGTCTGGCGGCAGGGTGCAACGATCGTGATGGTCACGCACGATCACGATGTCGCTAACCACGCGACGCGGATTGTCAGAATGCGTGACGGCCGTATCGTCGACGATGCACAGGTCATCACAGCAGGTCGGGAAGCGTGACGTGAAGACGCTGTTGGCGAAGGTGCGGCGCGACCTCATGCGGCGTCCACTGCGCAACGTCCTCACGATCCTCGGCGTCATTTTCGGTGTCGCCGGTGTCGTTGCCATTGCCGTCACGACGCGGTCAATGGTCGACGCACAACGCCTGACTTACGCGGGCAGCTTCCAGGCAGACCTCACGTCGTACACCGCCGACCTCAGCCCAACGACGAGATCACTGATCGAGCGACAGCCGAACGTGGCTATCGCCGACACACGCGCCATCACGTTCACGCGCTTCGATGCCGGTGAAGGCTGGGTCAACCTCCGGCTCGTCGGCATTAACGACTTCGACGCAATGCGTCTCGATATCGTCTCACTCACCGAGGGCCACTGGCCAACGAAAGACGAAGTTGTCTTCGACGAGAGCTCGCGTGAGTTGACAGCGTTAGAGATCGGGCAGGTCGTTGCTGTGCGCGAGACGCCGAATGATCCGATCCGCTATCTGACAGTCGTCGGATTCACCCGCTCCCCAGCACAGCTCGGGGCCGGCTTGCTCAATCGCGCGACTGCTTATACACAAGCACCGACGGTGCGTGGACTGACAGGGCGCACAGGAGACAACTTCCTGCTGGTGCGTGTCCGGGAGCCGGATCGCGCGTCGCAAACCGCGCAGGATCTCTCGCGTCTGCTGGCCAAGCGCGGATCGCGCGCCTTCGGATTCAATGTACGCGACCCGAATGAGTTCGTTGGTTCGCGTGAACTGGGAACGCTCTTGCTGCTCCTGCGCGTGTTCTCGTGGTTGGGCGCGGCGCTGGCGTCGGTCCTCGTCGCGAACACGATCGCTGCGGTCATGACCGAGGAGATCGGCCAGATCGGCATCATGAAGAGTCTGGGGGCACGTCGTTGGCAGGTCGGAGTGACCTACCTTACCTATGCTGTATCGATCGGGATCGTCGGTACAGCGGCCGGGTGGCTCGGCGGCACTGTCATTGGTCTGCAGATCACTGGATATCTGACGAACCTCACCGGGCTTCAGCAGCCGCAGTTCGCAGTGTCTTCGCGTGACGTGTTGCTGGCGCTCTTCGTCGGCCTGCTCGTAACTGTCAGTGCGACGATCTTGCCGGTCCTCATACACAGCCGAACGAAACCAGCCGAGCTGTTGCGAAGTCGGGGAGTGCGCAGCGAAGTCGGCCACCCACACATCGTGCGACTGACTGCGCCGATCAGCCGTTTCAGTCGACTCGCGGCAATCGGCGCGCGCAACGCACTGCGGCGTCCGGGCCGGGCCGCTGCGACGATCGGCGTCGTTGCCGTTGCCGTCGCTGCATTCATCGGCACCCAGGCGCTCAGCCGATCGGTCTCGGCGACCGTCGATGACCTGTACGCGCTCTATGGCGCGGACGGCTGGGTAAGCTTTCAACAGCCGGTCAACACTACGTTCGCGACCGAGCTGGAGCGCGATCCCTGGGTCGTGCAGGCCGAGGCCTGGACCAGCGCGACTGGTGCGATCGGTTCGACACGGACGGACATCTGGGGCATGCCGGCTGACAATCCGCTGTATTCCTATCGCCTCGTCGAGGGCAGCTGGGTTTCGGCATCCAACCCGCCATCAATCGCGCTGTCGAGTAACCTTGCGGCACGCATCGACGCTCGGGTCGGCGACACGCTCCTGCTGGACATCGGACAACGTCGCGTGACTGTGCACGTCACCGGTATCGTCGATGACGCAAGCACCTATCTGGGAAGCACGACAACCGGCAAGGTGTTCATGCAGACATCCGATCTGAATCGATTGATTGGCCTCGGACGCCGTGCCGACATGTTTGCGCTCAAACTCACATCCAGCGATCCCGCCGATGTCGATCTGGCGCTGGCGGCGATCGAGGAGCGCAACCGCAATCTCGGTCCTGTCACGTACGCGGCCTACTCGGATCAGCAGAGCGCCAGTCAGGCGATCGGCGTGCTGACGCTGATGTTGAACGCCATCGTTGTTGTCGTTGCAATTGTCGGCATCGCGGGAATTGCCAACGCGCTGCTCATCAGCATTGCGGAGCGTAGGCGCGAGTTCGGCGTCCTCCGTGCCGTTGGTGCAGGGGCGCGGCAGGTCGTCACGGTACTGGTCAGTGAAGGTGTCATGCTGGCAGCGCTGGGGCTCGTCGTCGGCATGGCCGTCGGCTATCCACTGGCACGAATTCTGGTCTCGATCACCAGCCGGGAGCTGTTTGCGCTGTCATTCCATATGTCTATCGCAACAATCGGCATGATCTTCGCCGTCGCGATCCTCGCCGTAGCTGCGGTGTCGGCTATCCCCGGCATCGTCGCCTCACGCATCCGACCAATTCAGGTCCTGCGCTATGAGTAAGTGGATAACCGCCGGGCTCATCGTCGCCGTTGTCCTCGCCGGTGGTGTCTGGTGGTGGACGCAGCGCGGCGAATCAGTCGAGACGGCAGTTACGACACGTGGCTCGCTGGACGTGACGATACAAACTGTCGGGTCGATCCAGGCAACCGGCGCGACAGCGGTTCGTCCCGCCGTCAGCGGCGTCATTGCCGAAGTCGGCGCGCATGCCGGAGACACAGTCGAGCAGGGCGATGTCCTGGCACTGCTCGATCGCGCGCCTTTCGACTCGGCGCTCACAAACGCCCAGGGCAGCCTGACGCAAGCTGAATATGCCTTGCAGCTTGCAGAGAGCCGCGTGGCCGCCAGCCCGGACGACACAAGCCTGAAGCTCGAAGCGCTCGGCGCGCAGCAGCGAGTGAGCGATGCTCAGCGCGCAGTCGACGCAGCCCAGCGCGCACTGGACAATTCTGTGATCCTCGCGCCGACAAGCGGGCAGGTCATCGAGATGCCTGTCGCGGTCGGCGACCCGATCAGTCAGCAGCAGTCGATCGCGCGGATCGCAGCGCCGTCCGATCTGCGGCTCGTCGCCGATGTCGACGAGCTCGATCTGCCGAATGTCGACATTGGCGCTGACGTGACGTTTCGCCTGGATGCCTTCCCCGATCGGCAGCTCACCGGCACGGTGCTATCAACAGCGCCGCAAGCGCGGGTACAGGGTGGCGCGACGATCTTCTCAACGACGATTTCCTACGACTCGCCGGACGATCTGGACATTCGCCCGGGAATGAACGCTGACGTGACGATCGTGACTGCACGGCGCGAGAATGTCCTGCTCATTCCCGAGCGCGCGCTGCAAACAGTGGGCGAACGCTCGTTCGTTACCGTTCGTGTTGATGGCAAGAACGAAAGCCGGGAAGTCATCCTCGGCTTCCGCAGCGGGGGCCAGGTCGAAGTCGTACAGGGCCTGAGCGACGGTGATACCGTCGTGCTGCGCTAACGCTTTTCACCGATTCCGAGACGATTCCGTGATTCGCGTATTGTCTTGTGAAGTGGCGCACGGATCAGCGCGAGGAGTAGCATAGATGATCAGACACGGGCTCACTGATGCCGGTGTTCCTCAGCGCAGCTTTGCGCCGTCGTTGTCTCGTCCAATCACGCAGCATCTTGTATGAGGTGTTCATGAAATCCCCCAATCCAAAGTTTGTCATTGCAGCCCTGGCGATCCTGCTCACGGTGATCATCGTTATTGCAGCAAGTTTGCAAACCACGTCGCCCAAGACCGTCGACGTCGTCACCTTCCTGCAGCAGGTCAAGGATGGCGAAGTCGCTGCGATCTACGAGCATCAGGACGGTCGCACCGCAACGATCGAGTATGTTGACGATCAGACCGCACCGGTCGAAGTCCGGATTCCGTCCGGAACGTCCGTCACCCAGCTGCTCGACCAGGCTAGCGTTCCGCTCTCCCAGTGGCCAACCGTTGACGTGCAGGGCGAGTCGGCCGCAGCACGCTATTCACCGATCCTGAAGTTCCTGCTGCTGGCTGCGGTTCTTGGTGGACTGATCGTCTTCCTGCGCCGGTCGCAGTCCGGGCTCGGACGGCGCGGATCGCGGCGAGGCGAGTTCGATCAGGTGCGTAGCGGCGAGCGCAACGTGCTTCTCAGCGATGTCGCCGGTTCGGAAGAGGTCAAGGAAGAGCTCGCCGACATCATTGACTTCCTGCGCGATCCAGATCGGTACCACAAGCTCGGCGCACGCATCCCGCGCGGTGCGCTGCTGATCGGACCGCCGGGCACCGGCAAGACGCTCCTTGCGCGTGCCGTGGCCGGCGAGGCGAAGGCATCGTTCTTCTCAGTCAGTGGTTCGGAGTTTGTCGAGCTCTACGTCGGTGTCGGCGCATCGCGTGTGCGCGATCTGTTCCGCAAGGCGCGCGAGGCTGCTCCGGCGATCATCTTCATCGATGAGATCGACTCGATCGGGCGCAAGCGTGGTCGCGCCGAGCATTCGACAGAGTACGACCAAACGCTGAACCAGATCCTCGTCGAAATGGACGGCTTCGACCAGCGCACGACGGTTATCGTCATTGCCGCGACCAACCGCGTCGACATCCTCGATCCGGCGCTCCTGCGGCCCGGTCGCTTCGACCGCCGCGTGCACGTCGATCTGCCTGATCGCGCGGCGCGGACAGCGATTCTTGAGGTCCACGCTCGCGGGAAACCGCTGCAGGCCGGTGCCGACCTCGGTGAGTTGGCAGCCAGAACAACCGGCATGTCTGGTGCCGACCTGGCGAACGTGATGAACGAGGCGGCGATTCTCAGTGCGCGTCGCGACGACACCGAAATCAGCATGACGACGCTGCTCGAATCGGTCGATCGCACACTGGCTGGTGCGGCGCGCAAGTCCTCGCGGTTCAGCGATCGCGAACGCAAGGTCATTGCTTACCACGAGGCCGGTCACGCGATCGTCGCCCACTACCTGCCGAACGCCGACCCGGTCCGTAAGGTATCGATTGTGTCGCGAGGCCGCGCCGGTGGATACACGATGATCATCCCCGAGCAGGATCGTG
>JAMLIA010000002.1 GCA_023954495.1 Thermomicrobiales bacterium
AGCGCCCGTGGGTGCCCACGACCAGCTCGTCGCCCTTGATGATGAGGTCGTGGACCGGCACGACCGGGAAGTTGCCACCCAGCCGATGCCACGAATCACCGGCGTCCCACGACACGTAGATGCCCGTCTCGGTTCCGGCATACAGCATGTTGGGTCGCTTCGGGTCCTCGCGGACGACGCGGGTGAAGTCATCCAGCGGAATGCCGTTGGTAATCTTCGTCCAGGTCTTGCCGCCGTCCGTCGTGCGGAAGAGGTATGGGGCGAAATCGTCCAGCTTGTAGCGCGTCGCGGCCAGCCAGGCAGTCTGGTCGTCGTGCGGGCTCGCGTCGATCAACGAGCAGAGCGACCAGTCCGGCAGGCCCTCCGGCTGGACAGCCTCCCATGTTCTGGCGTTGTCGCGGGTGACATAGACGAGGCCGTCGTCCGAGCCGGACCAGATCACCCCTTCGGTCACTGGCGATTCGGCGATGGTGAAGACGGTCCCGTAGACCTCAGCACCGGTGTTGTCCTTGGTGATCGGGCCGCCGGAGGGGCCGAGCGTTTCGGGGTCTCCGCGAGTCAGGTCGTCGGAGATGACGTCCCAGGACTGGCCCTCATCCGCCGAGCGAAAGATAACGTTCGCGCCGGTCATGAGGATGTCCGGGTTGTGGACGGAGAGAATTGTTGGCGAGGTCCAGTTGAAGCGGTATTTCATGTCCGCTGCGGCATTGCCGAGGAAGTTCTCTGGCCAGACGCTGATGTTGCGCAGTTGACCGCGACCGTGGTCGTAACGGGTCAGGAAGCCCTGGAACGAACCAGCGTAGATGACGTCCGGGTTGTCGGGCCGGATCGCGATGTAACCTGACTCGCCACCGCCGATCTCGTACCAGTCGAGAACTGTGATCGCGTCGTAATTCGAGCGACTGGGCAGCGACATTGTCGTGTTGTCCTGCTGCGCGCCATAGATCCGGTACGGCGATCGGGAGTCGGTGATCGTGTGATAGAACTCGCCGGTCGGCTGATTGTAGAGCGTCGACCACGAGACGCCGTTATTGAAGCTGACCGTCCCGCCGCCATCGTTCCCCAAAATCATACGGTCCGTGTTGTGCGGGTCGATCCACAGATCGTGGTTGTCACCGTGCGGGGCCGGCACGGTCTGGAATGTTTTGCCGGCATCGACTGACCGCCACATCTCGACGTTCAGCACCCAGACGGTATCGGCATCGCCCGGATCGGCGACGACGTGCGAGTAGTACCAGGCGCGCTGCCGCAGGTTGCGATCGTCGCTGACGCGCTCCCAGGTCTCGCCGTTGTCGTCGGAGCGGAAGACGCCACCGTCCTCGTGCTCGACCATCGCGTAGATGCGTCCCGGCTGTGGTGAGACGGAAACGCCGATCTTGCCCTTGATGCCGGACGGCATGCCCGGTCGATCTGACAGGTCCTCCCAGTTGTCGCCACCGTCGATGGAGCGGAACAGCCGCGAGCCGGGGCCGCCGGAAGACAGGTAGTGTGGACCGCGGTCCGCCTCCCACGACCCGGCGAAAATGATGCGCGGGTTCGAGGGATCGAGCGAGACGTCGTTCACTCCGGCGCGGTCGGAGACGAACAGGACGTTGTCCCAGGTCTTTCCGCCGTCCTTCGAGCGATAGAGGCCGCGCTCCGGGTTTGGCCCGTGAGCATGGCCGAAAGCAGCGACGTACACCAGGTCAGGGTTCGTTGGGTGAATCCGCACCTTGCCGATGTTGAGCGTTCGCTCCAGCCCGCAGTGCTGCCAGGTCACGCCGCCATCGGTTGATTTGTAGACGCCGTCGCCGTGCGAGACGTTGCCGCGAATCGTCGACTCGCCCATGCCGACGTAGATCACGTTTGGATCAGACTCCGACACGGCCATCGCGCCAACCGACGCACGCTTGAAGTAGCCGTCGGAGATGTTCTTCCAGTACTGGCCGCCGTCGTCCGACTTCCAGATGCCGCCGCCAGTCGAGCCGAAGTAGAACGTCGCCGGACTGGTTGGATGGCCAGCGACCGCAACGACGCGCCCACCGCGCGTCGGTCCGATGCTGCGCCACTCCAGCCCATCGAGCAGATTGCGATTCATTCCCATCCCTCTCGTGACCACCTCAGTTCGTTCCGGGGAGTATAGGCTGGCGATGCGGTGCCGGATATCTCGCAGCGCGAGAGATTCGCGTTGGCGACCGCGTCTGGACTCCGTGCTAAGGTGTCACAGGTCAGTTTCAGTCCGCGCATGTTCTGCGTGGTTTCAGGGGTGCAGTCCAGTCGTCTGCTCATGATCCATCCCGGGCAGCGCCAATTGATTCCCGCCTGCTGACAATGAGATCTCCGGGCCACAGAAGCATCCTGCTCGTCTTCGGGAATAGTTGGCACGCAAATGGCGTCTTCACCCGTAGCCGGTACGAGGGACCCGGCTTTCTTGTCGTTTGCACATGGGAGGACGTCACGCATGACGGATAACGGAAGCTCAATCGGCGGGAGCCGACCGCGGTTGCTTGTTGTCATTGGTAGTACCCGGCCGGGGCGTATCGGCCTGCCTATTGGCCAGTGGTTTACGGTCCAGGCGGAGGCGCATGGCGGGTTCGATGTTGAGGTTGCCGACCTCGCCGAAATCAACCTGCCGCTTCTGGACGAACCGGCGCACCCGCGCTTGCGCCAGTACACCAGGCAGCACACGAAGGACTGGAGCGCAAAGGTCGAAGCCTCCGATGCGTTCGTCTTCGTGACGCCGGAGTACAACCACGCTCCGCCGGCCCCGCTGATCAACGCCATCGACTATCTCAACGCCGAGTGGGCTTACAAGCCGGTCAGCTTCGTTAGCTACGGTGGTGTCTCGGGCGGCACGCGCTCGGTTGCGATCCTCAAGCAGATTGTCAGCGTATTGAAGATGGTGC
This sequence comes from Thermomicrobiales bacterium, assembly GCA_023954495.1. NCBI lineage: Bacteria > Pseudomonadati > Thermomicrobiota > Thermomicrobia > Thermomicrobiales > Thermomicrobiales bacterium. Next base: position 2,886 of record JAMLIA010000002.1, read on the forward strand.
CGCTGGCTGAGATGGTGAATCTCTCGTTCGTCGCGCAATTCATGAAGGACGGCGAACTGCACCCGAACGACGTGACTGAAGGTGCCGCGACGACGATGCTCGATGCGCTCCTGCGCTGGGCGACAGCTCTGGAGACGCTGCGTGTAGAGACGGCTGCTACGGCAGGCTGATCATCGTGATTGAAGACTCTGGTTGCACAGACGCGCCGCTCGCTCGCATCGCGGTTGAGCGGCACATCTGTGTCCTGGGACGCTACATCGTCGGCACAACCTCCAGCGCAGCGGCAATGTCTTGCGCCCAAGCTTCGATGTCCGCCCAATCGCGGAAGTCGCCTTCAGGCAGGAGTTTGTCACTGCCGGGCATCGCGGCGATCAGGCGTTCGCTGAGGCCGAATCCTGAGCGGTCGAGGGCACCGAAGAAGATGCGGTGCTCACGCGGACGGAGCAACGCTTCGAGCTCAGCGTGCTGCTTCGGTCTGGTCGTCTCGCGCAGGTCGTTACCCTCGTCATCGGTCGTGCCACTCCCGAGCGGGCCGCTGCTGAACAGCCACAACGGCCGTGCAGAGAGTACTGGGGCATGTTGCTGGACGAACTTAAGCCCCAGTTTCATCCACGAACCAACGTAGACAGCGCTGCCGATGACATAGGCGTCGTATTGCTCGACTGCGCCGACTTCGTCGATCGGGAGCACGTCAACATCAGATCCGGCACAACGCAGTTCCATGCCGATTCGATCGGCGATCCCGGCAGTTGCCCCATGTTTGCTGGCATATGCGACAAGGATGCGCATCGGTGACCTCCTGGTACGCACCGGTATCGACGCAGAGCCTAAGTTGGCACTGAGCATCGATCCTCTGCGCACAGGCTAGGTCGTGTCCTGTTACAGGCGCATCATGCTGCGGAGCGCGATCGTCGCAGTTTCGTTACATCTGCTAGCGATGGGCAGCGATCGCCAGTGGCTCGCCGCTAGATGCCGCCGAGATACTGATGAACGAAATGAATCGCCATGGCACCCTCGCCGGTCGCCGAGGCGATCCGCTTGATTGACCGATGGCGCACGTCTCCGGCGACAAAGATCCCCGGCACGCTCGTCTCCAGCCAGAACGGCTGACGGCGGACTGGCCACGGTGTCGGGATGGTGCGCATCCGTTCGATGTCCGCACCGGTGGCCACGTAGCCCTGCGGATCTACGGCCACCAGGTCGGCGATCCAGTCGGTGTATGGCTTTGCACCGATGAAGATGCAGAGTCCCTGCGCCGGAACCGTCTCGACTTCGCCAGTATCGTCGTGGCGGATGGTGAGCGCCTCAAGGTGGTTGTCGCCAAGCGCTTCGATCACGTTCGACCGTAGCGTAACGTGGATGTTCTCAATCTGATCGATCTGATCAACGAGGTATTGCGACATACCGCTGGCGAGGTCTCTCCCGCGCACAACCATCGTGACCGTCCGCGCGTACTTGGAGAAGTGGACCGCCGCCTGCCCAGCGGAGTTCGCACCACCAGCGATGAAGACGTCCTCGCCCTTCAGGCTGACGGCCTCGGAGAGCGCGCCGCCGTAGTAGACACCTGCGCCGGTGAGCCGATCGATTCCCGGGACATCCAGCAATCGGTACTGCACACCCGTTGCGACGACAAGCGCTGAACAGCTCAATTGTGTGCCATCTACGAGATCGACGATCCGATAGTTGTCGTTGGTACAGACAGACTTGACTTCACTCGACAGGAATTCGGCCCCGAGTCGTTGCGCTTGGGCGACAGCGCGTCGCGCTAGATCCGCCCCGCTCAGGCCGGACGGAAACCCGAGGTAGTTCTCGATGCGCGAGCTGGTGCCGGCCTGTCCGCCCGGTGCTTCGCGTTCAATCACCAGCGTCTGCAGACCTTCGGATGCGCCGTAGACAGCTGCGGCGAGCCCGGCTGGCCCGCCTCCGACGATGATCAGATCGTAGAACGGCAGGTCGGCTCGCACACGCGAGCCAATCTTCTCGGCGATGTCATGGATCGCCGGCTGCACCAGCACACTGCCATCAGCGAAGACTAGTACTGGTAGTGCCGTGCTGTCGACGCCGGCCTGCGCCAGCAGCGCGACAGCTTCGTTGTCGCGCTCGACATCCAGCCACTGGTAGGGGATCAGGTTGCGGGAGAGATACGAGCGTGTGTCGTACGCAGCGGCCGACCAGCGATGGCCGATCAGCCGAATGCCCTCGAACGGTGGGAAGTAGGTCGCTTCCCAGTCTTCGAGCACATCATCAATCACTGGATAGAGGTTCTGCTCCGGCGGGTCCCAGGGCTTCAGGAGGTAGTGGTGCAACTGCACCTCGTTGATCGCCCTGATGGCCACTTCGGTGTCTGCGTAGGCGGTGAGCAGGACGCGGCGCGCGTCGGGAAAGAGTGGGCTCGCCTCGGCAAGCAGCTCGACACCGGTCATTCCCGGCATGCGTTGATCGACCAGCATGAGCGCGACCGGGTCGTTGGAGAGCTTGACTTCGCGCAACAGCGCCAGTGCCCGCTCACCAGAATCAACCGGGATCACGCGGAACCGCGCACCGTACTTGCGCCGCAGGTCGGACGCGATTGTCCTCAGGACCTCACGATCGTCGTCAACGGTCAGGATAATTGGCTTCTTCATCTCAGCACTCTGCTCCCTCTGTGTGGAATTTCCCTGCCTCTTCCGTGCTACTGGGATGCGGGACTGAACGGAAGACGCACGCGGAACACGGTCTTGCCGGGCTCGGACTCAACCTCGATCGTGCCGTGATGCTCGTCGGTCACGATGTGCCAGACGGACTCCAACCCAAGGCCAATGCCGTTGCCCTGTGTTTTCGTGGTGAAGAACGGCTCGAAAATGCGGGTCAGGTGCTCCGGAGGTATGCCCGGTCCGTTGTCTGCGATTTCGATCGCGACTTGCTCCTCATCGAGGTAGGTGCGGATCGAAACGACCCCGTGGCCATCGGTCGCGTCAATGGCATTGTCGAGGATGTTGGTCCAGACCTGATTCAGGCCGCTGCCAACCGTCCGAATCGGCGGCAGGTTGCGATCGAACTCGCGACGGATCGTCACATCGCGCAATCGATGCGCGAGGATGATCAATGTGTTCTCGATCCCTTCGTGGACGTCAGCGACCTGATCCAGGCCGCGATCCATGTAGGAGTACGCCTTGATCGCGTTGACCAGATCGGAGATGCGCTGCGTGCCGCGATCAATGACATCTGCTGCGTCGCGCAGCGCAATAGAAGAAGACACGCACTTCAGCGCAGGGCCGAGTGTTCCGGACGGCACCCGCGTTGCCACAGATTCAAGTTGAGTGCAGGTGATACCGGCAGAGACCAGCTCGGGAGCAAGATTCCAGCAGTCGGTCACGCCCTGGTCGGCCAGCCAGTTTTCCATCTCTTCTTCGCGGGCACTCACAGCGAGCGGGTCGTCGTGATCGTCGCTGGTCGCTGACCGTTGCTGTCCAGACGCCAGACTTGCCAGCAATTGCCACGCGTCGGCCGAGAGGCCCTGCGCTACGAGATCGACCAGGGCGGCGTCGCGCGAGGTGATGCCCTCGTCCAGGCCGGAGTTGGCGCGGCGGACGGCCGCTGCCGGCTTGTTCAGCTCGTGCGCGAGTCCGGCGGCGAGCTTGCCGAGCGCGGCCATCTTCTCCAGGTAGCGCGCCATGCTCTCGCGCTCAAGCTCCAGGTTGCGAACCTCAAGCTCCTGCGCACGAATGCGCTCGGTGATGTCGCGGAAGAATGCGTGGGTTGCGACGATTTCGCCGTCCACCTCGCGGATCGTGACGCTACCCTCGGCTGGTACCGGATCGCCGCTCTTCGTTTTGAATACGACGTCAACGTCCGTCATGGCGTTGCCTTCCATCACCTTGGCAAACATCGTTTGGCAATGTTCGAGCGAGGAGGGATGGATGACGTCCCAGATGATGAGATCGTCGACTTCTTCGACGGTGTAGCCGAGCTTGTTCAACCAGGATGGATTGACGAACTCAAAGCGGCCATCCGGCAGGACGCTCTGAACCATGTCCGACGCGTTCTCGATGACCGCGCGATAGCGAGCTTCGTTCTCAATCAGATGGGGATCGTTGTGGCTGGCGGGTTCGGCAAACACAGGCACCTCCACGGGTACGCGGGCGGATACGATCTACAGGTTTCAGTTCCCACCCCGGAATCGGCACCTATTGCGACTACATGTGTCATCGGCGGAGCGAACACACCTCGGAGGAACGCGTCTGCCTGTGGCACGAGCACGGCGGCGATGCGGGCGGGCGTGCAAAGACGTGCGCAAGAGCGCCCGTTTCCACAGTTGGACCCGAGTGAGCGAGGTCGACGTCTCATTCCCGCACACATGCTGTTCACCGTTGAAGGAGTTACAGTCCCGCAGCCGTTGACTGCGGGACAAACTAACTGAACTTTCATCCTGACCTGCGCTGGAGTGAGGGCTTGCTAACTGCTTGCGCGACGGCGCTCCCATTCGGTGCGGTCGAGAGCGTACTCAACGTCCTCACCGGGGAATGCCGCGACAGATGTCGCCATGTCGTAGATGCCGTCCTCAGACAATTCCTCGGGTGTCATCCGGTAGGTCCGCGCGAGCGTCATGCCGACCTTCTCCATGACGCGCCGTGAACCGGCGTTGTCCTGGTATGTGCTGGCAACGACGCGCTGAATACCGAGATCGCGAAAGCCACGATCGATCAACGCTTGTGATCCCTCGGTTGCGTAACCCTTCCCCCAAGCGCTCTGCCGCAAGCGGTAGCCGAGTTCGACAACATCATCTTCGTCGGTCGCTCGAAAGTGGAACCAGCCGAGGAAGTCGCCAGTGTCCTTCTCGATCGCCGCCCAGAAGCCGAGATCATTGCCACGCTCGTAGTGCCGCAGCCATGCCGGCAGAATCACCTGCTCGATTGCTTCTCGGGGTGTCGCCGGCCCACCGCTGATGTAGCGCATCACTACCGGATCGCTATCGAGCTGAACCAGCAGATCCAGATCGTCTTCCGTAAACCTGCGCAGGATCAGTCGGTCAGTCTCCAGGTAGACATGCATCGCGTCGCCTTCCGTGTGATGCCAGTCAACATTCATGATGTGAGGATGGTGAATGATACTGGGTTGGGCGGTCAAAGATTCCCGTATGTGGTGGTGTTGCATCGACCGGGTTCATAGCGAACAGCGCGATCTCGCGTCCCCATGAGCCCGCGCGACCGGGCCGATGTATTTGCTCTTTCCGCATCGCTCGACAAGAATTGCCGTCATAGCCCAGGACCTCGGACTGCAAAGACAGGGGAGTGAGATGAGCAGCCCAACAATCGATCCGAAGCTGTACGGTTCACTGGAGTACCGCAACATTGGGCCGCATCGTGGCGGGCGCGTCGTCGCCGTCGCGGGCGACGCGCACGACCGCAACGTCTTCTACTTTGGCTCCACCGGCGGTGGTGTCTGGAAGACGAGGGACGGCGGGAAGAGCTGGCGGAATGTCTCTGACGGCTTCTTCCAGTACGCCTCGGTCGGCGCACTGGCGGTGTCGCAGAGTGACCCGAACGTGGTTTTCGCCGGCATGGGCGAGACCAGTATTCGCGGTAATGTCTCGCGCGGCGACGGCGTCTACAAGTCCACCGACGGCGGCCGCACCTGGCAGCAGATGGGGCTGGCTGAAACGCGCAACATCGGCGAAATCCAGATCCATCCTTCCAATCCCGATATCGTCTATGTCGCGGCGCTCGGCCATGTCTGGGGGCCGAACGAGGAACGCGGCGTCTTCCGCTCCACCGACGGTGGCGCGACCTGGACCAAGGTGCTGTTCAAGAGCGACAAGTCTGGTGCCGTCGACATTTCGATGGACCCCAACAATCCACGAATTCTCTATGCGACGATCTGGGAGGCCGGGCGCGGTCCGCATTTCCTCTCAAGTGGCGGTGAGGATTCCGGCATCTGGCGCTCAACCGATGGTGGCGACACGTGGGAGGACATCTCCCGTCGACCGGGCCTGCCCAAGGAGGGGATTTACGGCAAGATCGGCATTTCTGCCTCTCCCGCCCAGCCGGGTCGCGTCTACGCGATCGTCGAGCATGAACAGGGCGCACTCTATCGCTCCGACGACTACGGCACGACCTGGACGAAGGGCAGCGAAGACCGCAACCTGCGCACGCGTGCCTGGTACTACCATCACATCATTGCCGACCCGCAGAATGCCGACACGGTCTATGTTCTGAACGTGAGCTTCTGGAAGTCGATCGATGCCGGGAAGTCATTCAGCGAGATCTCCGTCCAGCACGGCGATACCCACGATCTGTGGATCGACCCGCAGGACAATCAGCGCATGATCCTCGGTGACGACGGAGGCGCAGAGGTGAGTTTCTCCGGCGGACAGGGGTGGTCGACCATCTTCAATCAGGCGACCGCCGAGTTCTATCACGTCGTTGCTGACAATCAGATCCCGTATCGTGTCTATGGAGCCCAGCAGGACAACACGACCATGAGTGTGCCGAGTCGCTCTGTCAGCGGCTTCATCGGCATGACCGAGTGGTATACGGTTGGCGGTGGCGAATCGGGCTACATCGCCGTCAAGCCGGATGACCACAACATCATCTACGCCGGCTCGTACGGCGGTCTGCTCACGCGCTTCGATGCCAGCTCACGGCTGGCGCGGGCAGTGTCAGTCTGGCCAGAGATGACGCTCGGTTCGCCGACATCAGAAATGCAGTTCCGCTTCAACTGGACCTCGCCGACCGTCTTCTCGCCGCACGATCCGAATGTCCTCTATACCGGTGGCAACCACGTCTTCCGAACGACCAACGAGGGCAAGAGCTGGGAGAAGATCAGCGATGATCTGACCCGCGCCGATCCTGAGACGATGGTCGCGTCGGGTGGCCCAATCACAAAGGACAATACTGGTGCGGAGACATACGCGACCGTCTTCGCTATCGCCGAGTCGCCGGTCGAGGCCGGTGTCATCTGGACCGGATCGGATGACGGTCTCATCTACCTGAGCCGCGACAACGGCAAGACCTGGCAGAACGTCACACCCGGTCCGAACCTGCTACCGGAGTGGAGCCTGATCTCAATCGTCGAGCCGTCCCCTCACGACGCCGCCGCCTGCTACGTCGCTGCGACGCGATACAAGTCGGCCGATGAGACGCCGTACCTGTTCAAGACCAGCGATTACGGCGAGAGCTGGACACTGATCACGAACGGCATTCCGGAGCACGACTTCACCCGGGTGATCCGCGAGGACCTGGAAGTGCGCGGCCTTCTGTTTGCTGGAACCGAGCGCGGACTGTATGTCTCGTTCGATGATGGTAGCAACTGGCAGCCGCTGCAGCTGAATCTGCCGGTCGTGCCGATCCACGACCTGATCATCAAGGACAACGATCTCGTCGTCGCTACCCACGGTCGAAGCTTCTGGATTCTCGACGACATCACGCCGCTGCGGCAATTGGCACGCGGAGATGTGCAGCAGAACGGCACAATCCTCTACCAGCCACAGCCAACGCGTCGCTGGGCGTCTGCGCCGGGCTTCGGCGGTGGTGCCGTACCGGGTCGCAACTATCAGTCGGCTGGCGGTGTCGCGATGAGCGCAGAGCAGGTCACAACCGCTGAGGGTAAGACGAAGTCGATCTCGCTCGATGCGGGAGACAACCCGCCTGACGGTGTTGTCTTCCACTATTATCTGACGGCCAAGCCGAAGGATCCGATCTCCCTTACGATCAAGGACAGCGCCGGCAACGAGTTGCGCTCGTTCTCCAGCGCGGAGATCAACGAGGCGGACTACAAGGACAAGCCCGGCCTGAGCAAGCCGCAGGTCTTGCCGGCCGCGGTTGGCGGTAACCGCTTCGTCTGGAACTTCCGGCTGCCAAACGCGACGGAGGTGCCGGACGACACTGGGTCGATGGGCTTCGCACGCGGGCTGAATGGGCCGAAGGTGCCACCGGGTGACTACACGGTTAACCTGAAGATCGGTAGCAGCACCCTCAGCCAGCCGTTCGAGATCCTGCCCGACCCGCGCACTGGCTCGACGCAGGAAGAGTACGAGGCTGGTTACGAGCTCGCCAAGCAGGTGCATGCCAAGCTCTCGGAACTCCACGAAGGGGTAAACACGCTGCGGCGCGTTCGTAAGCAGATTGACGCCTGGTCCGATCAGCTCAACAAGGACGAGGTGACTAAGGCAGCCGACGAGCTGAAGTCCAAGCTGCGTGAGGTGGAAGACGGGCTGATCCAGTGGCGGGCCAAGGCTGGTCAGGACACGCTCAACTTCCCGGTCATGCTCAACGCCAAGCTGGCGGCGCTGATCGCCGGCATCAACGGTGCCGAAGGCAAGCCGACCGACCAGACGCGCGACCTGTTCGCGGACCTCGCGAAGCGCACCGATGCGCTGCTCGCTCGACTCAACGATGTCCTGAAGACAGACATCGCGCCATTCAACGCACTGGTGAAGCAGTCCGAGAGCGACGCGATCGTCGTTTGATCGAATGAGTCTTGCATGGGGGCGGGGCACGAAAGTGCCCCGTTCGCCGTGTGCGATGCGTCCTTGTTTCGCCGATCGTAATGAGTACTTCAGCCGGCGCGCCGCCGCCAAGATTCATCAAAGCCGCCGTCATCCGGTACGGGCGTCGCCAGGGCCCGAGTGAATCTTGGGCGTTGGAGTCCGGCGATGACAAGTCCCTACGAAGATGTCGGCGGCGACCGTGACCTGAACAGGCACCAACACCGGAGACACAGAGCGCGGCACCCAGTAATGGGTGCCGCGCTCTGCGCGATTGAGTTATCTGCAAACCGACGCGGTTAGTCGCCGGATGCACCGCGATTGAAGTCGAGCGCGACGCTGTTCATGCAGTAGCGCTGGCCGCCAAGCTCGGCTGGCCCGTCATCGAAGACGTGGCCGAGGTGTGAGTGGCAGCGGCCGCAACGCACTTCGGTGCGGATTCTGCCGAACGAGCGATCTTCGAGGTACTCGACCGCGTCCGGCGTGACTGTCTCGGCGAAGCTCGGCCAGCCACAGCTGGAGTGGAACTTCGCGTCGCTGTTGAACAGCAGATTGCCGCACGCGGCGCACCGATAGGTGCCGTCATCGAACACCTCGACGTACTCGCCGGTAAACGGCGCTTCGGTGCCGGCCTGGCGCAAGACGTTGAACTGCTGTGGTGATAGCTTTTCGCGCCACTCATCATCAGTGGTTGGAATGTCCTTCAACTCGACGTCTGCCATGTGCTCCTCCAATTCATCGCTTGCGCGATTCTGACTCAGCCTCGTCTCATATACGATAACGCCTCGGTGTGGGGTAACGCTCGCGAAGCGTAGGTGAACGTCCCCTGTTCGAGCACTTCACGGGCCGATCTGATGAACTCACCGAGCGCGGAGCGCGCCATCGAGCCACCGACGCTGATGCGTGTCACACCCACTTCGGCGAGTTGCTCCACTGTCCAGGTTGGGCCGCTGAGGCCCATGACGACGTTCACCGGGCAGGGCACCGATGCGCAGACCTCGCGGATCGCTTCCAGGCTCGGCAGTCCCGGCGCGTAGACCACATCCGCGCCCAGATCGGCGAACGCGCGTAGCCGCCGGATTGTGTCGTCCAGATCCGGCCGACCGTGCAGGAAGTTCTCCGCACGAGCGGTCAGGAAGAACCGACTCTGCTTGGCTGCTTCGACTGCCGCCGCAACCCGCTCGACGGCCGTTTCGAACGGGTAGATCGGGTCGGCTTCATTGCCGGTTGCGTCCTCGATCGACCCGCCGACGAGCCCGGTCGCCGCAGCCAGCCGAATCGTCTCTGTGCATGATTCTGGCGTGCCGCCGAACAGATCCAGCATGTCGGCTGAAACGGGCAGGTCGGTCGCCTCTACGATATCGCGAGCGTTCGCCAGCACGCCGTCGCGGGTGATCGATTCGACGTCGTCCGTGCGGCCAACCGAGAACGCATAACCGGCGCTCGTTGTCGCAAGTGCTTCAAACCCGAGCGCAGTCAATATGCGCGCGCTCCCGGCATCCCACGGGTTCGGGATGACGAACGCGCCGGGTCGTTCGTGCAGCGCCTTGAACGCCTCAAACTTCTCGTCACGTGTTGGCATGCCGCCTGGTTCCTCGTTTCCTTTACACTCTGCCCGAAGATCAGTCAGCGACCGCGTCGACAGCTGTCGGCAGCGGGCAGGTGACACCGGTGCCGGCCAGACCACAATAGCCATTCGGCACCTTGTGCAGGTACTGCTGATGGTACCCCTCGGCATAGTAGAACGGGCCCGCCACCTCGACTTCAGTCGTGATCGCCTGATAGCCGGATCGCACAAGCTCGGTATTGTATGCGCTGCGCACACGCTCGGCGGTTCGCTTCTGCTCGTCGCCGTGGGCGTAGATCGCCGATCGATACTGCGAGCCGATATCGTTGCCCTGCCGCAAGCCCTGCGTTGGATCATGCGCCTCGAAGAAGACGCGCAGCAGGTCTTCGTAGGAGATGGCCTGCGGGTTGTACACCACCTGGACGACCTCCGCGTGGCCGGTTCGTCCGCTGCACACCTCTTCGTAGGTCGGATTCGGACTGTATCCGCCAGCATATCCGGACGCGGTCGAGTAGACGCCATCAAGCTGCCAGAACAGCCGCTCCGCACCCCAGAAGCAGCCCAGCCCGAAGTGCGCAACCTCGAAGCCATCCGGGAAAGGTGGCTGGAGCGGAGAGCCAAGAACATCGTGGCGTGGTGGGATGGCGTATTGAGGCTTATCGTGGCCCGGCAGCGCCTCGGCACGCGAGATCATAGTCGCCTTCTTGCGTTGAAAGAACATGGATATCCTCTCAGTATGCGTTCGTCCGTTTCGGAACTCGGAGTCGAAGACCCTGCATGGAGTTTGCAGCACGTTGGATGCCGTCGCACACAGACTCATCTGGCTTCCGGAGCTACCACTATCTGTAACACACCAATCGCTCTATAGTTCCCCGATCCGGGGCGAATCTCGGATGACGATAGACGCGCTCGCGCGCCGCACACAGGCAATTGTGGTCGCCCAACCGCGTTGGCGTAGTTCTGCAGCATTTCGCGCTCCTGGGTGAGACCAGAACGCATATGGTGCCTACCATTCACAAGATTTGCGCAACGATTCAGAGTGCAATGTCATATTGACAGATTGCGTAGTCACGGTGATAGTAGGCGGCCTAGACGCGAGATTGAGAAGTCAGTTCTTTGCATGTTCGAGAGCCGACCCTACGCATTGATGTGCAAAGTTGTGAAGGCTTCTGGATGGATTCGATGATGTTCGGCCAGCGAATGCCACGAGGTGTGCTGCTACTTGGCGCAGGGATTGTCTTGCTGATCGGCACGGCCGCATGCGGGGGTGCGGAGGACGCATCACCGTCTGCTGACGGCGTGCCAACGCAAACTCCACGTGCCGCCGCGTCACCAGCGACTCCATCACCCGCACCGATGACGCCGTCGCCGGTTGCATCTCCGGTCGTCATCGACGATGCACTCTGGAAGCACGTGCAGGCCGAGGGGACGGTCATGGTCATCGTCACGCTGAGTGTCCCGTTTCAGCCGGAATCGCAGTTGAGTGGACAGGCGGCGATTGATGCACAACGTGTCGCCATCGCGAATGCGCAGGACGAGCTGGTCGCCTCACTGTCTGGGGGGCAGGTCGAGGTTGTCACGCGGATGAATGTGCTGCCGCAGATGGTGCTGATCGTAGACGAGTCGGCTCTGCAGCAGCTCGCATCTTCGCCGTTGGTCCTGGCGGTACAGGAGAATACGCAGGATTCGCCAACTGGTTGGCGAACAACCCATCAGGGAGGTCGCCCATAAGCGCCATCTATCCAACCACGAAGTGAAGACCCTACCCAATCTCACTGTGCGCACTCGAATTGTGGGGGTAGTTCGATGAGAAGGTTGATTCTTCCGTATGTTCTCCCGGCGTTGCTTCTTTTTTCGCTGCTGACGCCGCTCGCTGCTTCCGCGGGCGATGTGGCCATCAGCGGTCCTGACGCTGCGCTCATCGCCAAAGCAAATAGCGAAGGACCGCTGCTGGTCATTGCCACGCTGACTTCAGTTGCGGCGCAGCAATCGGTGCTTGATGCTCTCGATGGACAGGATGCGACGCTGCGCGTTCGCTATGAACTGTTCCCGTTGTTGGCACTGACTGCTGGCCCGGATGCGCTAACGACACTGGCGCGATCCGCTGACGTGGTGTCCATTACTGAGGATGTCCCCCAGGATCCGGGCCTCGCGTCAACAATTCCCGTGATCAATGGGGACGACGTTCAGTCGTTCGGCTGGACCGGTGCTGGGCAGACGGTTGCCATTCTCGATACTGGGATTGATGCAAACCATCCCTTCTTTGGTGGGCGTGTCGTCGAGGAAGCCTGCTATTCGCGCGCTGGCGGCGCAGGGACGGGCGTCTCATTATGTCCGGACGGTAACGACGCCCAGACGGGCAGCGGTGCTGCTGATGCCAACACAGCGCAATGCCTTGACGGCGCGACGAACATCTGTGACCACGGCACCCACGTCGCCGGGATCGCCGCCGGTAATGGCGCTGGCGTGAGTGGCGCACCGGGGAATGGTGTAGCACCCGGCGCGAACATCATTGCAATTCAGGTCTTTACCCGTCACAACACCGTTGCCGAGTGCGATCCGGATGATCCGAATTCGGCCCCGTGCGTCAAGACCTATTCATCGGATCAGATCCTCGGCCTGCAGCGAGTGCTAGCGCTGTCTGCATCGCGAACGATTGCCGCTGTGAACATGAGCCTGGGCAGCGGAATGAACACCACGTCTTGCGACACTGATGCGCGGAAGACGGCCATTGACGCGCTGCTTGCGGTTGGAATTGCCACCGTTATTGCAGCTGGCAATGAAGGCTATATTGATGCAGTGGGCACACCGGGATGTATCTCGACGGCGATCACCGTTGGCTCAACGACTGACGCCGACACAGTGTCGGGTTTCAGCAATCGTGGCCCGTTGCTCGATATCTTTGCTCCGGGTAGCGGCGTCGATTCCTCTGTCCCGGATGATGCCTGGGGCAATATGAGTGGCACTTCGATGGCCACGCCACACGTCGTCGGTGCGTTCGCAGTTTTGCGCCAGGTCTATCCGACGGCCAGTGTCGCGACGCTGCTCGAATACATGAAATCCACTGGCGTTCCGATCACGTATGCAATCGATACGGCGAATCCGACCACTATGCAGACGACTCCACGGCTGGATCTGCTCGGTGCAATCCAGGCTGGCAACGCAGCACCGATACTCACGGTGAACTCGTCATCTGTCACGACCAATGAAGGCAGCTCGGCAGGGAATGCAGGGACCTGGTCCGATGCCGACATTGACCCCGTAACGTTCACCGCGTCGGTTGGCAGCGTCACAGGGATTTCCGGCAACATGTGGATCTGGTCGTTCACGCCGGACGATGGGCCATCAGATAGCCAGGTCGTGACGATCACCGGCACGGACAACAAGGGCAGCACCGGCACAGTGACGTTCCAGCTGAATGTCGTCAATGTCGCACCGACAGCCTCAATTTCGGCTGCACCGACGACATTGAATGAGGGTGATCCGTTCACGGTCTCACTGACGAATCCAGCAGACGTTTCGGTGGCGGACACGACGACCGGGTTTACCTACTCGTTCGACTGCGCGACCGGCGGCGGCTATAGCGCGTACTCCGTGACCGCAAACCGTGTCTGTCCGACGACTGATAATGCGGTGCTCAGTGTCGGTGGTCGGATTCAGGACAAAGACGGCGGTGTTTCAACGTACAACACCACCGTGACTGTCCTCAACGTGCCGCCGACGGTCGGCGCGATTACTGCTCCAACCGGACCGGTCTTCGTCGGCAGCCTTGTGTATGCAAGTGCGCCATTCACTGATCCCGGTATCGACGACACGCACACGTCGAGCTGGAACTGGGGCGACGGCTCGGTCACGACGGGCACTGCTGGTGGCAATCTGGCGACCGGTAGCCACGTCTACACGTCTGCCGGGCTGTTCACGATTGTTGTGACGGTCACTGACGACGACGGCGGCTCGGGATCCTCCACGTTCCAGTATCTGATTAGCGTTGATCCGGCGGCCGGAACACTGCTTGGTGCCGGTAAGTTCATGTCGCCGACTGGTGCCTGGACCGAGCGGCCGACATCGATGGCTGGCGAGTTCCGCTTTAACATCTGGTATCCACGCGGTGCCACGGTACCGACCGGCTACTTTGAATATGAGCTCGGCGGTTCTGCGCGCTTCGAGTCCCCATTCCACTTCCGGTCCAGCACCTTCGATTGGCTGGTCCTGACGCCTGATGTCGGCTACGTCTCCGGCAGAGGCACGCTCAATGGGCGTAGCGGATTCGGGTTCTGGTTTGGCGCTAGCGATGGTCCGGACAAGTTGCGGGTCAAGATCTGGAACCTGTCGACCGGTGTTGTCATCTACGACAACCAGCCGGGTGACGACATCGCAGCAAATCCGCAACTGCCACTGAAGCTGGGCACGATCGTCATCACGCGCTTGCGCCTCTGGTAGCGTAGGAGCGAAGACACATGCGACCGGCCAGGGATCCACTCACGGATCACTGGCCGGTCCGCTTTTGTTGTCGAATCGGGTTTGGTGCGTTAGGTGACGGTGCCCCACCAAAATTTGACACGGTCCTGATACGAATCAGGCTTCGCTGTAGCCACCATTGCGACTAATAAGGCGCATGCTCACTGTGGGGCAGATCTACGCACTGCCTCGTAGGGAGTTGGACATGCGCACCGACCGACTGGCCGGTCTTGCATCGATGGCACTCGGTATTGGTATTGCCGCAGTCGCGCTCCTCGGACCGCTCTGGCTGGGAAAGATCCGGCAGCACGTCTCGGCCAATGTCGAGAACCAGGTCGTCGGCGCGGATGCCATCTCGCTGCTGCTCGTTGCGCCTCTCGCGGTCCTCGGCGGTCTGCTCTGGTGGCGAGGTCACCCGCTAGCTTCCTCGCTGACGTTCGGCCCAGCCGCATACGCGGTCTACATCCATTTCCAGTACATGGTCGGCTCGGAGTACGAGCGGTATCCCGGAAACAGTGAGCGCTACTTCGTGCTCTTCTACGCCATCGTCATGCTCGGCCTGCTCGTCTCCACCTTGTCGTGGTCGCAACTCAGCACACCGGCGCTGCCCTCACGGCGCGTCCAGGTGCTTGCCGCTGGACTGCTGATCGGCGTGAGCGCGCTGCTCGGTCTGGCGTGGATCACGGCGATCGCCGATGTGATCGGCGGCACGAGGACAACCGAATACCTCGAAGCGCCGGGACTGTTCTGGATGGTCAAGACGATGGATCTCGCGTTCGTCATTCCGGCTGCGCTGGCCACCGGCGTCGGTCTGCTGCGTCACAGCGCCCTCGCAGCGCGCGTCGCTGCCGGCCTGACCTGCTGGCTCGCGCTGATGATGGCCTCGGTCGCAGCGATGGGTGCTGTGATGTGGAGAAACGATGACCCGTCGGCATCGCCGCGCTTCGTCGTCGTGCTGGCACCGGTCGCCGCGATCATGGCCGTACTGACGACCACCTTGTGGAGGACGCGCGGAGCGTCGCCGAATGGCACGCCAGATCTGGCTCATCAGCACCGCCCGGAGCGGATGCCGCAATTGCGCGGTCGCGGATAGCTGCCGTATTCTTCCTTGAGGGGGGAGCATGGCACAACAATCTGACGACCCGGAAGATTCGCGCAGAATGCGAGCGATCCACTGGCTGAATTGGGCTCTGTTTCGCCGGTTGCTGCCGCGGAGCAGCGGTTTCGAGAGTACCCGCTACCTCGGTAAGTGGCTTCTTCTTGGCATTGCTGTCGGCATCGTCGCCGGACTCGGTTCGGTCCTCTTTTATCGCGCGCTAGAATTCGCGACGCAAGTCTTCCTCGGCGATATCGTCGGCTACACACCGCCGCTTCCGGTTGGCGAGGGCTCACCGGTGCGCGAGGCGATGGATCGGCCATGGCTCCTGCCGGTGGTAACTGGTCTCGGCGGACTGCTCTCCGGCCTCATCGTGTTTACGCTTGCGCCGGAGGCTGAGGGGCACGGCACCGACGCCGCGATCGAGGCGATTCACTACAAGCAGGGGCGGCTACGCGCGCGAGTCCCACCGATCAAGCTGATTGCTTCGGCGATCACGATCGGCTCCGGCGGCTCGGGTGGCCGCGAAGGACCGGCGGCGCAGATTTCGGCCGGCTTCGGCTCGATCCTCGGCCTCTGGCTGAAGCTCGATGCCCAGGATCGCCGCATCCTCGTGGCGGCAGGCATGGGTGCCGGCATCGGCGCAATCTTTCGCGCGCCGCTTGGCGGGGCGCTGATGGCGGCCGAGATTCTTTACCTCCACGACCTGGAAGTCGAAGCGCTCATTCCCAGCCTGATCGCGTCTATCGTCGGATACAGCGTCTTCGGCTCCTTCGAGGGCTTCACGCCGATCTTTGGCGCACAGCCGGGCATCGCGTTCGGGAATCCGCTGACGCTCGGCTACTACGCACTGCTTGGACTCCTCTGCGGCGCGGTCGGCATTCTGTACGCGCGTACGTTTTACGGCGTGACAGGCGTGTTCCATCGGTTCCATATCCCGCGGTTCCTGAAGCCGATGCTGGGCGGGGTGCTGGTCGGATTGATGGGCCTGGCCGTGACGGGTTCACTGCACACCGGCTATGGCTGGATTCAGATCAGCATGACCGACGAGTTGAAGACGTTGCCGCTCTGGCTGGTGCTGGCGCTGCCGTTCGCCAAGATCCTCGCGACATCGCTGTCGATCGGCTCGGGCGGCTCGGGCGGCATCTTCGGACCCGGCATGGTTATCGGCGGCATGCTCGGCGCGGCATTCTGGCGCATCGGCGACGGCTTCCTGCCGCTGCTGCCGACCAGCCCAGCGCCGTTCGTCATAGTCGGCATGATGGCGCTGTTCGGCGGGATCGCCCATGCGCCGCTGGCAGTTATGCTGATGGTCGCCGAGATGACTGGCAACCTGTCGTTGCTTGCCCCGGCGATGGTCGCTATCGCACTAGCCACGCTGCTGATCGGCGATACGACGATCTACACCAGTCAGCTACCGAACCGCGCATCCTCGCCGGCACACCGTCTGCGCTTCAGCTTTCCGTTGCTCTCGTCGCTCTTCGTCCGCGACGCGATGTCACCGGTGTCGTTTGGCCAATCATGGTCGCAGACCGAAAGCGCAGCGTCGCTCGAGCCAGACCAATCCCTCGATAGCGCGCTGGAGCTGCTGGTCGAAGG
The DNA here is from genome assembly GCA_023954495.1 of Thermomicrobiales bacterium. Lineage (NCBI taxonomy): Bacteria > Pseudomonadati > Thermomicrobiota > Thermomicrobia > Thermomicrobiales > Thermomicrobiales bacterium. Next base: position 20,070 of record JAMLIA010000002.1, read on the forward strand.
TGGGGTGTCCACTATTCCGGTGGTAGATCAGGGCGTGGTCGTCGGGCAGATCACGCATCGCGACATCGTCGCGACCTACAAGGCGATGCTGGCGCGCGGGGTACATCGGGCGCGCTCGTTGCCGGAAGAGACGGCACTGTTCGAAGTGCGGCTCGGCCCGACCTCACCGTTGGTCGGTCGCACACTGCGTGATGGCGGCATGCCACGCGGCACGCTGGTCGTATCGATCATCCGCTCCGGTGAGACGATCTTTCCCAGCGCCGCAACCGAGCTGGAAGCCGACGACGTCGTCATGGTCGTTGCCAGCCCCGAGAGCGAGGCAGGGCTGCGCTCGTTCCTGGCGGGCGACGAGGCGACGAACGACGATGGCGAGGCGTGAATTGCAGCGTTGGCTTTCACGCGCGTGTAATCCGGTCAGGCATTGCTCAACGCAGGCGGTCGCGGATTGAGCGGGATCGGCGTTGCCTCGATCGTCTTTCCAGATCGGTCGAGCATGCGGATGATCGCCTCGCCAGACCAAAGCACCGGTGATCGAAGTGGCGCGTAGATGAGCACGCTCCTCAAATCCTCTCCATTGCTGCCTCTGATCAGCGTGCAAGAACGTGGCTCTGCGGCATAAACCACGATGAATCAATGCATACGGATCCGCAAACATGAATGTACTGATCTGAGTCTCCTCTTGCTAACGGACTACAGATGTACAGAGCGTCATGTGGGAATCCTGCGTGTAGCGCCGACTTTCTGACGCAAAGATGCGTCGCGTTGCTATACTACGTCTCAGGATTCCTGTCATAACTGTCGTTTCAGCGTCGCCTGTGCGGTCAGCATCGCTGATGACCAGGAGAGGTGCCCGGACGGGTACCAATCTTGACTCGTGGCGAGCGTTGCGCTCTGGCTGATCTCAAACGATTCGTGTGGCTGGCTGCACGTAAGCAGATTGGATTCTTGACACCGATTGTACAGGGAGGCATGTACCATGCTCGGTTTCGCGATCCGCACCTCAGCGATGCTCGCGCTGCTTGTGAGTATCTTTGTTTGGTCAGCGAGACCTGCCCATGCCGCAACGATCGACATATGCCCGGCAGACTGGGTGGCTCTTGATACTGCAATACGGGATGCTGGACCTGGCGGCGTCGTACGGTTCACCTGTTCCAAAGCACTCGACTCAGGGGCTCAGATCGAGTTGGCGAACGTTACGATTGATGGCAACGGGTTCTCGGTGATTTTGCGAGCGGTAGCCGGAGATCGGCTGTTTCGGATAACATCTGGCGTCGTCGCATTGAACGGCTTGACTCTTCTGGGTGGACTCGCCACAGAAGGGGCCGCAATCTATGTGCAGACAGCAGCCAACCTGTCGATCTCGAACAGCACAATCGGCAATAGTTCCTGGCCCTTCAATGATTCAACGTTTGAAGGAGGGGCGATTTATAATCGTGGGACGCTACTGATTAGTGACAGCGTGTTCACCCAAAACTACGCTGCATACGGCGGGGCGATTTCGAACCGTGACGGGAATCTCAAGATTCGCCACAGCACGTTCTCCCGGAACGATGCGAGCACCGGTGGCGCGATCTATTCGACGGGTGGAGTCCTCGATATCGAACGAAGCAGCATCACACGTAACACCGCCGGGAACGGTGGCGCAATCGAGAGTAGCAGCACAACAACGCTAGTCAACAGTACTGTTAGCAACAACGAATCCGATATCTACGGCGGAGGAATTCGAACGATTGGAGGAACCTTCGTCAGCATAAACAGTACCATTGCATATAACAAGTCGATTTATGGCGCAGGCATTACCGTCATGGGCGATTCAAACGTGTTTTTTCTCAACACTATTCTCGCAAACAGCGACGGTCCCAACTGTACCTTACTATCCCCACCTGAGTCCGACTATGCCGTATTTCTCGGTGGGAATCTCTCGACAGACGCCACGTGTCCCAATGTGACCGAGGTCACGTTAGCCGATCTCAAACTGGGTCCACTGCCAGACCTCATCACTCAGGAGCTGATCCATAAACCTGGGGCTGGTTCAGTAGCGATCCGTGCTGGCGTCCCAGGTGTTTGTGCAGCGCCGCCTGTGAGCGGTATGGATCAACGTGGCAAGCCGCGTGGAACTGTGGTGTGCGACAGCGGCGCGTACGATACAAACAGTGGGCCGGCCTTCACTCCGCCGATCATTACGCCACTACTCAACCCCGCGCTACCATCCGGGGCAAACGGCTGGTACACCGGCGACGTCACACTGAACTGGATAGTCACCGAGCCCGACGTACCCGAAACGCTGGCAATGACTGGTTGTGAAAGCCAGTCGGTCTTGACGGATCAGGTCAAGGTTGATTATTCGTGTCAGGCCAGTTCCGCCGATGGCGATACGGGGCCAGTGGTTGTGACGATCGGCCGAGACACGACGCCGCCGGTTGTCGCCGTCACCGGCGTTACTGATGGTGCGACCTACGCGCTCGGCGCAGTCCCAACGGCGGGTTGCTCGACAACCGATGCGACGTCCGGCGTCGCGCTTCAGGCACGATTGCTGACAGATGGCGGCCCCCTCGGAGAGGTGACTGCGACCTGCGTCACTGGCGTGGACTATGCCGGGAACATCGCCTGGGCATCGGCGACCTATACGGTGAAAGAGAGTGGCACTTCTTCTCCAGAAATTGAGTACACGCTGGATCCCGCGACACCAACGGGCAGTAACGGATGGTACGTCGGTGATGTCTCGCTGCACTGGACGATACCTGATGTCGATTTGCCAGACTCCGTAGTGCTGACAGGGTGCGAGGACCAGACGATCACCGCTGATCAGGTGAAGACAACGTACACATGCGCTGCTACGTTCGAAGGTGGCGCTGCGGGGCCTGTATCCGTCGAGATTGGCCGTGACGCGACTCCACCTGCCGTCACGATCACCGGAGTAACCAACGGTGCGACCTATCCGCTACTCGAAGTCCCGTCGGCTGGTTGCGAGACAGCGGACGCTACGTCCGGTGTGGCGACCGAGGCAACAGTATCGACACAGGGCGGGCCGTTTGGCGTGATCACGGTGCGTTGCAGCGGCGCGACCGATCACGCTGGAAACAGCGGCTCAGCGGAGATGACGTACACGGTCGTGGATGGCACGCCGCCGACAGTTTCGTATTCGCTCGATCCAGGCAGCCCGACCGGCAGTAATGGCTGGTACACGGAGGATGTGACCCTGACGTGGATCGTCACTGAGACTGATACTCCGGACACTCTAACGCAGGTCGGATGCGCAAACCAGGCAATCACGGCGGACCAGTCGAAGACGACGTATTCCTGTCAGGCTACCTCGGATGGTGGCTCTTCGAGCGTGGTCAACGTCGTCATTGGCCGTGATACCGTGCCGCCTGTCGTCACGGTAACTGGCGCGACCGATGGAGCGACCTATACGGTCAGCTCTGTTCCGACCGTCGCCTGTACGACGACGGATACGACCTCCGGCGTGTTGTCCGAGGCGACGATGACACACAGTGGCGGTCCGCTCGGTATGATCACAGTCACGTGTGCTGACGGTCAGGACGATGCTGGCAACCTCAGTTCGGCGACAATCAGCTATTTCGTCACCGATGACACGCCCCCGGTCATCACCTCGACGATCAATCCAGAGACTGCAACCGGCGCGAACGGTTGGTATGTCGACGATGTCACGCTCTCCTGGACGGTTACGGAGACTGATTCGCCGGAGTCGCTCGTTCTGAGTGGTTGCGCGGATCAGGAGATCACGTCCGATCAGCTGAAGATGACCTACACGTGCGCTGCTACGTCCGATGGCGGTGTCGCGGGGCCAGTATCCATCGAGATTGGCCGTGATGCAGCGCCTCCGGTTGTGACCGTTACCGGGGTGGCTGATGGGGCAACCTATCCGTCCGACGCTGTGCCGGTTGCTGGATGTGCAACGAGTGACGCGACATCTGGCGTGGCAACCGAGGCAACATTGGTAATCACTGGTGGCTTGATCGGTCAGGTCACCGCGACCTGTTCAGGTGCGCTCGATCTTGCCGGTAACACAAACACCACATCGGTCACCTATACCGTTACCGATGGCACCCCACCAACCATCAGCTATCATCTCAGCCCCGAGACGCCTGACGGCAGCAACGAGTGGTACACCAGCGATGTGACTCTCACCTGGAGTGTGAGCGACCTCGAATCTCCCACATCGATTGTCCTCGACGGTTGTGAAGATCAGACGATCGTTGCTGACCAGGCGGAGACGACATATTCGTGCGGCGCCACCTCTGATGGCGGTGTGGCTACACTGATCGTCGTCGAGATTGGTCGAGATTCGACCCCGCCGACCGTCACAATCACCGGTGTGAATTCCGGCGCGACGTATACCTCGGACGCCGTCCCGTCCGCTGGTTGCACGACCAGTGACGCCACGTCCGGCGTCGCACACGAGGCTTCGCTATCGACGAGCGGAGGCCCAGTCGGCCAGGTGACAATCACCTGCTCGGGTGCCCAGGACGTTGCGGGCAATATTGGATCTGCCACGTTGACCTTCACAGTCCTGGCGGCCGATACCACAGCGCCAGAAGTCAGCTTCACACTCAACCCTGTCGCGCCCGATGGTAGTGAATCCTGGTACGTCAGCGACGTGACGTTAGGCTGGATCATCATCGAGCCGGAATCGCCAGACACGCTGAGCCTGGAAGGGTGCACCGATCTGGTGGTGTCGGCTGACCAGCAGAAGACGTCATACTCATGCATCGCAACCTCTGCTGGTGGTTCGTCGCAGCACGTCAGCGCCGTTATTGGCCGTGATGCGACGCCCCCGACAGTGACAGTAACAGGAGTCGAAGATGGAGCGACGTACACGTATAGTGCGGTTCCGGCGGCTGGCTGCACAACGACTGACGCACTGTCCGGCGTTGCGGCTGACGCGACGCTGTCACTCATCGGCGGACCTGTCGGGACGGTGAGAGCGACATGTGCCGGAGCGGCTGATCACGCTGGCAACTCTGGATCAGCTGAGGTGACCTACAACGTTGTCGATGACACACCGCCGACCATCAACTACTCGCTGAACCCCGAGACACCGAAGGGCAGCAACGGTTGGTACACCAGCGATGTCCTCCTCCATTGGACGATCTCCGAGTCACAATCGCCTGACTCGGTCATCATCACGGGCTGTGAAGACCGGACGATCAGCCTCGATCAAGTGAAGACGACCTACTCCTGTAGCGCGACTTCCGACGGTGGCACGGCTGCACAGGTTGATGTTGTCGTTGGCCGCGACACGTCGCTGCCAACAGTAGTCGTCACCGGCGTTGAGGATGGTGCAACGTACGTCTACGGTGCGGTACCAACGGTCGGTTGTTCTACCACCGACGCTACTTCAGGTGTTGCAGTCGATGCGACGCCAACGAGTGTTGGTGGACCAGTCGGTGAAATCACGGTCATCTGCGACGGAGCTGTCGATCATGCCGGCAACCCGGGATCGGCAACAGCCACCATCACCGTACTCTATGACTGGCAGGGTTTCGCCTCTATATCGAATGGTCCGCGAGGCCCGCGCAAGGTTCTGGCCGGGCAGGCTATGAGTATTGTCTTCACGATACGCGGGAATGTTGGGTTGGACGCCGTGACGAGCATCACGACGATCGCCTGCAATGCAGGACCGACTGTTCAGCCGGTGCCCGCACAGCCTGCCGGGAATCGCGGCGAGCTCCAGACAACCGCTAATGGTCAATACCTGTTCCAGTGGCAGACGTCACGGGCCTGGGCTGGATCATGCCAGATTCTGCAGGTGAATCTGACTGACGGTACTACCCATGAGATGCGCGTAGAGTTCCAGCGGTAACCGCGCCAACGCAACAGCCATCCGTCCAGACGGATGGCTGTTGCGCGTATACGAGGCGGTACGGAGCATTGATCCAAGAGCCTGCCGACTTCGAATGCAGTTGTTGTGTTGCCCGTTGATCCTACCAGCGTCCCCAGTGCACGACCTGATCCGGCTCCTTGCGGCCTCGGCGGGCGGGCTTGGATGGCACCGGGTAGCCGACCGCGATCGCGCCAATCGGGTCGAAACCGTCTGGCACGCCGAACGCTTCGCGGAGCGGTGCAGGATCGCGGACGCTGAAGAAGATCGCGCCGAGACCAGCGTCGACGACGCTCAGCAGCATGGTCATCGAGGCGTACGCGGTGTCGACGTACCAGTGCGGTATGCGCCAGCGTGCCTCGTAGTTTGCCGGGAAGCCCTTGTCCGGCTCGGCGTAGCGGTCGAGATACGCCTGCTTGTGGGCGAAGGGTACGATGATGACCGGCGCGGTATGCATCGATGGCGAGCCGGTTTCCTCTTCCTGGCCCGGAAGGTTCGTAACCTTCCAGAACGTTGCACGGTCCTCCGCCGACTCCAGCACCAGAAAACCCCAGCCCTGACTGTGGCCAGCCGACGGCGCACGCGTCCCGTTCCTTACGATCCGCTCAACGACTTCACGCGGCACTGATCGCTCCGGATCGAACTGCCGGTGCATCCGTCGCTTGCGGACAACTTCCTGAAATTCCATTGCCTCTCCTCGCAGCATGGATGCGTCTTGGCTCGAGCATTGTAGTGCGCTCGCTCCGGATCATCGCAGATGTGCGAGCGCAGGTTAGCTGAACAGGTACCTGGTTGATGCCATATGCGCCGATTGAATCGCGCCAGGTGGATGAAATCCTTACACTGCATTCAGTGCCTACCAAAGGTAGAAAGTAAGACAGGAGGGGCGGATGCAGACGGCAACACTCTCGTCCAAGGGGCAATTGACAATCCCGAAGCACATTCGCGATCAGTTGAGTCTCCGAGAAGGTGACCGGGTCATCGCGACAATTGAGGACGGCAAAATCGTTCTCTATCCGGTCGCGCGGGCTGGAGTTCGCGGGTTGCGTGGAGCGTTCGCCGGATTGCGGCCGTACCCCGGTCGCGAGGTTAAACACGAGGCTGCGAGCGAGGCTCGGCGACCCGTGGGGGAATGACGCATGCCGACGGGTCTCGTTGACGCCAATATCATCCTCCGCTATCTCACAAACGATCCGCCTGAAATGTCCGACCTTGCTACTGCGCTTTTCGATGCCGTTGCAGAGGGTCGCGAGTCCGTCTGGCTTGAGGACGCCGTACTGGCCGAGGTCGTCTGGACGCTGCGGTCGTCTTATCGTGCCGACCTGCGCGACATCGCAGACCGTCTGCTGGATCTGGTGGCGGATGACCACGTCCTCAACCATGACTCCTCGACGCTGATGGCAGCGCTCACGCTCTATAAGGAATTCAACATCGGGTTCGCCGATGCCATCCTTGTAGCATGATCGCTCACTCACGAGGATCTTGACGTCATTTCGTTCGATCGTGGCCTCGACCGCGTGCCTGGTATGCAGCGCCGTGAACCCTCCTGATGGATCAGCGACCACCAACTGTTTCGGCGTTTGCTCTCTGCGCTGGTGCGCGTACCCCCATCAGTCTTCCCAGATCTTTGCCCAACTTACTCGCAATCTTGCCCTGTACATATTTTGTCACTCGTGGTAGTCTGAGCCAGCGATATTTCAATGAGGTCAATCGGTACGGGGGATCCAGCGAAGCTGCGAGCACGCGCGGCTGCGGTGGTGCGCACGGGGGATGACTATGCCCGCCACGCGGGATAGTTGCCTTCGCCTGAACACGAGTTGGGGTGCTGTCGATGGTGGAGACCAGATGGAGCTCGCCGCTCGTCGGCGCTGCATTTCGTGTGCTGCTTGTTGCTGCGATGGTTCTACCGCTGCTGAATATTCACGCGGCTATCGCAAGCGCTCCGATCGTCGCATTTCAAGCGACATGGCAACGCACTGATCTTCCAGTTGCAAACGGAACTGTTCAACGGACATGGATGTGGGGGCCAGACGCACATGGCGATGCGATAGCCGAGCCGTATCTCGAAGCGGACGGGGCAAGCCGCACGGTCCAGTACTACGACAAGTCACGCATGGAACTGACCGATCCAGACGCAGACGTTACGTCACCGTGGTACGTGACGAACGGACTCCTCGTCGTTGAGCTGATCTCTGGTCGGATGCAGATTGGCGACAATACATTTGTCTCGATGACACCATCGTCTGCAAATGTCGCCGGTGATCCAGATGATCCAAATGGCCCTACCTATGCATCTCTGGCTGGAATTCTCTCCGCACCGCCAGCAATGTCGAACACTATGTTGACCGATCGTCTCCTCCGTGATGGTTCAGTCGTTCCAGATGATGATTTGGCTGCTCAACGTGTCCGCGCAGCGTTCGTTGATGATGTGACGCATCACGCCATAGCCGAACCGTTCTGGACGTTCATGACCTCGACCGGAACCATTTGGGACGGCAATCTGGTTGAAGATCAGCTCTTCGAGAGTCCGTTCTATGCGACCGGACGACCGATCACCGAAGCGTATTGGACGACTGTTCGGGTGGGCGGGGCGGCGCGCGACGTGCTGCTGCAGTGCTTCGAGCGCCGCTGCCTGACCTACACTCCGGACAATCCGGCTGGCTGGCGAGTCGAGGCCGGCAATGTTGGCCTGCATTACTACTCGTGGCGCTATGAGTCGGGACATGACGTCACGATCGAGTCGATCGCGCGCGATTCTGCTGCGTTGGTCCAGCACCCTGGTGGACCAACGCTATCGATCCCAGCGTTTGCAACGAGTGCCAACGGCATCATCACGATTGCTCAGTCGCTGAATGCGCAGCCACAGCCTGACTATGCGCTGGTCGGTAGCGCCTGGGATATCTCGCTGATCGGCGCGTCAGTCGACGCACCGATTGAGCTGGCGCTTGGAACGCACCTGACCGGCAGCGACCTCGATGATGCGCTGGTGGCGTATTTCGATGAAGATGCCGGAGTCTGGCAGCCGGTGCCGACCACGATTAATGCCGAGACCGGTCAGGTCCGCGTCATCACAACTCACTTGTCAACGTGGGGTGTCTTCGTGCCTGCCGATGACTCGGAAGTCACTCCGCCAACTCCACCCGATCCACCGTCTCCGCCTTCACCGCCATCTCCTCCGGACGAATCGCCGAATGTGCCTCCGACGATCGACCTGAACGGGCCGGACGGTGCCGGTACGTCGGTGGCACTGGGCGTAGTTGGTGGGGCAGAAGCGGCGCTCGTTGCTCCGGGTGCGACGCTGTCCGACGAGGACGACACGTCGTTGGAGTCGATGGTCGTCAATCTGCTGGACGCGCAAGATGGCAGCGAAGAGCAGGTGTCGGTGGACGCAGCGCCGGGCATTGTCCTGAGCCGCGATGCCGACGGTCACTCTTTACAAATTCAAGGCCCGGCCACGATCGGCACATTCCAGGCGATCCTCCGCACGCTCACCTATCAGCACGCCAGCCGCGATGCATCGCCCGGCGAGCGTCGCATCGTCGTGCGCGTTCACGATGGTAGCGACGAAAGCGAGACTGCTTCCGCAATCGTGACGGTTGAGCCGGATCCTAACCACGCTCCGGTTGCAGAAGGCGATTCGGTCACCACCGATGAAGATACAGCCGCGAGCATCGCGCTTGTTGCCAACGATCTCGATGGCGACACGCTCACCTGGTCGATTGAGAGCCCGCCTGCTCATGGTGTCTTGAGTGGCGTGGCACCAGACCTGACGTATACACCAGCAGTGGATTTCCACGGCGTGGATTCGTTTACCTGGAGCGTCAGTGACGGCGAGTTCTCGTCGGAGATCGTCGCTGTCTCAATCATGATCACCTCGGTGAACGACGCGCCGGTCGCGCATCCGCAGTCGGTGGCGACGTTGGAAGACGAGCCAGTTCAGCTCACGCTGACCGCTGAAGACGCGGACGGCGACGCGCTGACTTATGCGACGGTTGAACCGCCAGCCCACGGCACGCTGCTGGGAAGTGGACCGGAATACACGTACGTTCCAGCTGCCAACTTCGCCGGCGCGGACCTGTTCTCGTTCAGTGTCAGTGACGGAACCGTGCAGTCTGAACCGGCAATTGTGACGGTTACCGTGTCCGCAGTCGATGATCCGCCGGTAGCGCAGAGCCAAGTGATCACGACCGACGAAGATCAGGCGGTCGACATTACGCTGAACGCGGTCGATGACAGTGAGACGCTGATCTTTCGCATTGTCGCGTCGCCGAGTCACGGTGCGTTGACTGGCGATGGGCCGACCGTCACCTACACGCCAGCTGAGAACTATTTCGGGGACGACGCATTCTCCTTCGTGGCCTTTGATGGTGTCGCGGATTCAGAACCAGCGACTGTTGCGATTCAAATCGCGCCGGTAAACGACGCTCCGGTCGCGTCGTCACAGCACGTGACGCTCTCCGAAGATGGCTCGGTCACCATCACGCTGGTGGCCACCGATGTCGACGGCGACGCTCTTTCGATCGCGCTGGGCGACGAACCGCCAACACTTGGAGTCGTGTCTGGTATAGATGACGTTGCCTGCTCTGTTGCGGGTGCAGTCATGATGTGCTCGCTGCAGGTCAACTACGTTCCGAACGCAAACCTGTTTGGCGATGACGCGTTCTCGTTCACGGCGAGCGACGGTACGCTGACGTCTCAAGCGCAGATTGACATCACCGTCTTGTCGGTGAATGATCCGCCAACGGCGCGGGATGACTCCATGGAAGGCGTTCACGAGGATGCCGCAGATGTCGAAATTGACGTACTGGCGAACGACTCGATTGAGCCGGATCAGGGCGAAGCGCTGACGATTGTCGGCTTCTCGGAGTTCAGCGCGGGAGGAAGTGCGCGCATATCCGGTGGTCGCGTGCTGTACACACCAGCGGCGGACTTCTTCGGAACCGAGACTTTCCGCTACTCCATATCGGATGGCAATGGCGGATTGGACAGCGCCACAGTATCAGTCGAGGTTCTTGGCGTAAACGATCCGCCGACAGCGGTTGACGACGCCTATGAATTGAACGAAGACGGTGGCCCACTCGTTCTCGATTTGATGGCGAACGACAGTATTGCTCCGGATGTCGGCGAGACACTCAGGGTCTTCTATTGGGAGACGCCGTGGTTGGGAACGATTTCGGTCGATCCGGATACCGGCGAAATGCTCTACACACCTGAGCCGAACGCCAATGGTGTTGATACGTTCAAGTACGGCATTGAGGATAGCAACGGCGCAATCGCCGATGCGCGAGTAACGATCACGCTAGTCCCGGTGAACGATCCGCCGACAGCCTCCGATGACACAGCGCAGATGAATGAAGACAGCGACACGATCAGCATTGACGTACTGGCCAACGATACCTTTGCGCCCGATCAGGGCGAGACGCTGATTATAACGCTCGTTGGATCGGCGACACTCGGCACGGCTGCCATCGCGGACGATGGCCTGAGCGTGTCCTATACGCCGATCGTTGACGCGTTTGGAACTGACTCATTCACCTACACGATCACTGATGATGGTGGCGCGACCGCTGAGGCGACCGTCACGGTCGAGATCGCGCCAGTCAATGATGCCCCGCAGCTCGCTCAAGCCACCTCCGCCGTAGCGTACGTTGAGAACGCACCGCCGCTGGAGATCGCCGCTGACCTTACCGTCATCGACGTTGATTCACAGATTGTTGGGGCGACAATCTCCCTCGCTGCGCGACCGGACGGCGCGTTCGAGGTGCTCTCGATTGAAGCAAGTGGCGGGATCGCCAGCAGTATGAATTCGACAACCGGGGCTATTACGCTGTCCGGCTCGGCGTCGCCAGAGATGTATCAACAAGTCCTCCGGACGTTGCGTTATGTCCACGAATCGGACGTGCCGACATCTGGGGATCGCACCGTAACGATCTCCATATCGGATGGCGAGCATCAGGCAGCGATATCTGTTATGGTCACGGTCACGGCGGTCAATGATCCACCGGTGCTTGGGTTTGGCGGGACGGTCGTTCTCGACGGCGCGCCCGTCGTCCTTGATGACGACGCGACGGTCATCGATATGGATTCGCCCGATCTGGCCAGTGGCCAGCTCACAGCCACGATCTCCATCGGCTTTGCGACCGGCGATGTGCTGACGATCACGCCGTCAGGACCACTCAGTGTTTCCGGCGACACGCTCACCTGGAATGATGATGCACCAGTTGCCGTTGGCACGATCACTCGGTCGGCCGAACAGTTGGTAGTGACGTTCACGGACAGCGCAACGCCGGATCGTGTTGCGGCAGTCGTCCGCGCACTCACGTTTTCCTCGACGTCAGCGACGAGCGCCAACCGCGCTGTGGCGGTTGTAGTTACCGATGGCGACGGCGGCACCAGCTTGACCGGCGTCGTGACGGTCGGCGTCAATCGCGCCCCGGACGACATCTCGGTCGACGGCACTGCGCTCACTGAGGGAATCCACGACGCCACCACAGTCGGTGTAGTGACCGGCTACGATCCAGATGACGATGCTCTGACGTTCTCGCTCGCAGCGGGAAGCGATTCGCGCTTTGTGCTGGTCGATGTCAACGGCGATTGGTCGCTACAAACGACAAGTGCCGCCACGTTTGATTTTGAAACCGAACCGTCAATTGATGTCGAGATCGTTGCGAGCGATCCGTTCGGTCGCACCTACTCCGAGGTCGTGACGATCTCAATTACTGATATGAATGAAGCGCCGACGCTTGTCATGCCGGCATCCGTTGAGCTTCCGGAGAACAGCCCGATTGACACGATTGTAGCGACAGCAGGTGTCAGCGATGCGGACGCGGGACAGACGCATACGTTCACGATCACCGCAGGAAACGACACTGGCGCATTCCAGATCGATGTGACAACTGGAGAGATAACTGTCGCTGACTCGACCCCGCTGGACTACGAATCCGTGACGAGCTTCGTTCTGACTGTCTCAGTAACCGATAGTGGCGCACCGTCACTAAGTGCTTCGGGCACACTGACCGTCGTCATTACCGATGTCGATGAAGTGGTCGCTGATACGCAGCCACCGACGATCGGAGCGCTTTCGTATGGGCCGCTGCTGGGGAACCTGCGATTGACAGCCACGGCCGCAGACGGATTTCTGAGCACATCAGTTGATCCCGAAGGATCGCCTGTCTCGCTGGTTGCGGCTGAACCGCTCTCTGGGGCAAATTCCGGCTCACTGACGTGGGACGCCGATGGGAGTTTCACGTATCAGCCGAAGACCGGCCTGCGCTCAACGACCGTCACCTGGCAGATCACGGTTTCCGATGTTGCCGGAAACACCGTCTCGGCGAATGTGAATTTCGAGATCTCTAGCAGGCTCGTCTGGTACGTGGACCAGACATACAGCGGCGGCGCGTCGGATGGCTCCTGGAGCTCACCGTATGTCGCCATGTACGAAGTCACCAACAACTCGGCGGTCAAGGTGAACGACATCATCTACGTCGCCGCCGGAGTGTCGCCGTACGCTGGACCGGTTGAGCTGAAGCCGGGGCAGACCCTCGTTGGACAGGGCGCTGTGGCCGATAGCTTCGCAGCACTTGTCGGTGCGCCGGAGCTTACGTGCGGCACCTATCTGGCACCGGCGATCAACGGCGCTCGCCCGACGATCACGGCGACCGGCGGAGCCGGCATCAAGCTGTCGACCGGCAACGTTGTCCTTGGCCTGACAATTGGAGAGACACGGGACGCGGCGATCCAGGGTGCCGGAGCGTCGAACGACGTTGGACCGACAATCCGCGATGTTGAGATCACGGGCACTGGCGCGAATCTCGGACCGGCTCTGTATGTGACAGGTTACAGCAGTGCCTCCATGTCGTTCGTCAGCATCGAGCGCAAGACATCCCGAGCCTCGGGTGCGCTCGGAGTCGTCCACATAGCTGGCCGATCGGGCGCGGACTGGACGTTCATCGTCGAGGGAGATCTATCGCTGACAAGCTCGGCCGTGCGCGGATTGATGCTCGAGCGCCTGAGCACGGTAGATCTGCGTGGCGCAGTCACGATCAACACTGAAAGCTACGAAGGCATCTACATCAACGCGACAGCACTTGAGCTCTCGGGTGCGCACACGCACTCGGTGACAACCGCGAACGCTGCCGGTGTTTACGTGCGCAACGAATCTCTATTCGCCGTAACAGCAGGTAGTCTGGCCGTATCAACCTCGAACAGCAACGCACTCGACGTAGCCGAATCGCTAGTGGAAATGCCAGGCCCGGGCAACACGCTCAGCGCAACCTACGGCGCAGCCCTGTGGTTCTATGGTGTGGCTATCGGATCGGCCGGCGCGACCTTCGACAGCGTCAGCGCCGCATACGCCACGAACGGCATTGCGATTGACGGGTTGACCAGCCTGGGGCCGCTTGTCATTGGTCCAGCCGGGGGCGCGCACGCGTTCGGGGATGGTGGCGTCATCACGTCGATGAGCGGACCAGCCGTGCTGCTCAGGTACGCGAGTAACGTCACGTTGCGACATCTGGTGATTGGTGAGTCCAGTGCAACGGTCGATGAAGCGGCTTCGAAGTCCCGCGCGACGGACGGCGCTGGTATTGATGCCTACTACGTCTCGAATCTCACACTCGATCACGTCAAGATCGCGCGGACCGGCAGCCACGGGATCCGCGGTCGCGAAGTCACGAATTTCGCGATGCGCGATAGCCAGATCATCAACGCTGGTGACGTAGGTGGCGAGCATGCGTTGTCATTCCAGGGCGGCGACGGAGACTCGCTGAACGGTGCTGCGGGAACATTCACGATCACCGACAGCATCATCGCCAGCTTCTGGGACACGGGCATCTACATGGCCAACTACCCGGATGCCGCCACGGAAATGGCCGTCACCATTACCGGAACGAGATTCTCCGGGAACGCGGTCGCTGGTGGAGGGGTCTACATCCTGGCTGCCAGCAACTCGACGATCCACGTGGACGTGGCAGATTGCACATATGTCAACCTGCAGGGGCAGGAGCTTGTGGCGGCTTCGACCGGGACTGGCGCGATCGTCCTGCCAGAGCCATAGGTTGGATCGACATCAGGATGCGACGATGGTGAGTCCGGCAGGTGTTGTTCGCACCTGCTGGATTCGCGTTTCCCATTCGAGATCGATGTTCCTGGCTTGCAGCAGTGCGCTGACATCGATGTCGATCGACCGCGGGCCGGATTGACGCAGACCCGGCTGTTGATTGACTGCACTGAGCACGAAATCCAGCAGCCAAGCAGCCCCGAGTCGCCCGACCCGCAAATCGCTGATCGTTGCGGTCAGATCGCCGGAGCTGGATGGACTCAGCTCGACACGGGCGGTGACGTTCTGATTGATGATCGATCGCCGGACGCGCATGACCATCTCCAGCGCCCCGTCGTCGAGGCTCGCCGAGACGTAGGTCAGGGTCGCGCCGCCGATTTCGAGCGGTTCGGACAGCACGTGCTCGATGATGCGAATGAGCCCCGGGCTTGTCAGCGTCACCTCGCCTCCGACGATGGCAGGTCGCAGCTTGTCACCTGCTGCCCGCAGCTGGATAATCGCGTTCGTGATGATGATGTCATCGGTGCTTCGCATGCGAGTCTCCTGTCATGTCGATTACTCCTTGAATGTTTGCAGGCGTCGTATACTATGGACGATAGCGAGGTCCTTCGGGGCAGGGTGCGGGACGTGTAGTCTCAATTCCCGATCGGCGGTACAGCCCGCGAGCGACGTGTGTAACGTTGCATGACCCGGTGTAACTCCGGGGCCGACGGTATAGTCCGGATGAAAGAAGGCTCGCGGTAGTCTCAGGCTATGGTGTCTCCGACCCTGTCGATTAATCGACGGGTGTTGAAGGCCAGCCACCTGACACTGCTTACCCCGAAGGCATACCCCGCCTTCGGGTTTGTTGTGTCTGGGGAAGACTGCATGGAGATCAGCCGCACCTCTCAATCCATCACTGATGTCCCACCTGCTGAGTCTCTTCGCCCCGGCGAGGCGGCTGAGCCTGCGGAAGCCAGTCGTTCTCCCCGACGCTCGACTGCCCTCCGACCCCTGCGCTCGTTTGTTGGCTGTATTCCAGCTGTTCTGCTGGGTCTTTCAATCTTGCTGGTTTGGGACCTGCTGGTTCGCACCGGCAGTGTCTCATCATTCCTCCTGCCTTACCCAGCCGATGTCGCGCGCTCGTTCTGGAACTCTGTGCGAGGCGGGCTGTTCTGGGAATATGCGCGGACGACGCTGACCGAAAGCATGCTGGGGTTCGGCGCGGGCGCGGCCATCGCGCTCCCGATCGGCTACGGGATCGCGCGAAGCCGCGTTCTGGCGCGGACTCTTGAGCCGTATCTGGCAGCCAGCCAGGCGATGCCCTCGGTTGCCATCGCGCCCATCCTCGTCATCTGGCTCGGTTACGGGCTGAAGGCTGTCGTCGTCCTCTGCGCGCTAATCGTCTTCTTTCCGATCGTCGTCAACACCGCGCTGGGTCTGCGCACGATTGATCGCGATGTCATCGACGCCGCGCGGGTCGATGGTGCCCACGGCTGGTCGATGTTGCTGCACTTCGAGGCACCGCTCGCGATGCCTGCTGTGCTGACCGGCCTGCGCACCGGTTTGACGCTCTCAATCATTGGTGCCGTCGTTGGCGAATTCATTCTCGGCGATCAGGGGTTGGGTGGATTGCTGACGATCGCGCGCAGCAATTTCGACACGCCGCTGGTGTTTGCCACGCTGTTCATGCTGATGCTGCTGGCATCGTCGCTTTATGGGGTTGCCCGGTTTATTGAGGCGCGCTTGCTGCGCATATTGGGGGAGTGATCCAAGGTATGGAGACGATCGAGTCGCTGTTTTCGAGCCGCCGGGGCCGCGGTTCATCTCGTTTGGCGCTGCTGGCAGTCGCGCTGCTGCTGTTGCTTGTGCCACTGCTGACGGCGTGCGGAGGCGATGACGACGGAGCACCTGCCGCCGCGACATCGACGAGCGCTGAAACTTCTACGTCGCCCGATGCATCGAACAGCGCTGAGCCGCGCGATACGACCATCGGTCTTTCATTCGTTCCGAATATCCAGTTTGCACCCTTCTACGTCGCGATTGAGAAGGGCTTCTATGCTGATCACGGGCTGAACGTTGACCTGAACCACCATCAGGCCGGCGCGGACCTGTTCGGCGCGTTGGTTGCCGGGCAGGAAGACGCCATGATGGCTGGAGGGGACGAAGTCCTCTCCGCACGGGCGAAGGGTGCCGAACTTGTTTACGTCGCGGAAGTCTTCACCACCTACCCGATTGGCCTGATCGTTCCTGCGGATTCCGGCATCGAGTCCGTTGCCGACATCAAGGGCAAGAAGGTCGGCATCCCGGGACCATATGGTGCGACCTACATTGGGCTTCTCGCACTGTTGGCAGGCTCGGGCCTGACTGCGGACGACGTGCAGGTTGAGAGCATCGGCTTCACACAGGCGGCGGCGTTGTTGGCCGGGCACGTTGACGCGGTGATTGGTTACGTCAACAACGAACCGCTCCAACTGCAGAAAGCCGGCATGGAGACCCGAACGTTCCCGGTTTCGGAGGTACGACCGCTGATCTCGAACGGCATTGTCGTGACTGAAGCGATGCTGAACGATAATCCGGACGTTGCGCGCGCGATCGTTGCCGCGACTCTTGAAGGCGTGCAGTACACGCTCGATCACCCCGACGAGGCGCTGGAAATCGCCAAGAAATTCGTGCCAACCCTGACCGATGCCCAGCAGGTCGCCGACGCCAAGGCCGTGCTCGAAGCGTCGCTGCCGCTCTGGCAGCCGACGACCCCGCCGGGCGCGAGCAATGCGGACGACTGGCAAAGCATGGCCGAATTCCTGACCGAGAACGGCCTGCTGGATGGCGAGGTTGACGCCTCAGCGGCATTCACCAACGACCTGGTTGAGTAGGTCGCCGCATTGTCCCAAACGAAGTGTCAACGGTACGGCGTCGAATCAGCAACGCCCCCTTGTGACGGCCATTATGAGTGCGTTGTCAATGGCAGGTTGGCTGCCGTGGGAACAACTTGACATTGACAGCGCACTCACAGCGTATCCTTCTCCCGAACAGGTTGTATGAACGCGGAGAAGCATGATGATCGACGATCCGGATTGGATTCCAGCACCCGAATCCGCGCCACGCGAGCCGCTCGATCCTGGGTCGCTGGCTGACTTTGTCGAGCTCGTACGCGGCAGGCGGTCGGTGCGCCGTTTCGGGTCGGAACCTGTCGCCGACGAGATCATCAATCGCGTGCTCGATGCCGGGTTGTGGGCTCCGTCTCCCCACGGCACTCAGCCCTGGCGCTTCGCCGTCCTCCAGTCCCTTGAGACGCGGTCGCGTCTGGCAGTTGCGATGGCGGCGAGCTGGCGACACAACCTGGCAATGGACGGAGACCCGGAGGACGTCATCCAGGCACGGCTCAGCGGATCGCACCGTCGCCTCGTTGAGGCTCCGACGCTCATTCTGGTTTCGCTCTACACTCAGGATCTGGATCGTTACCCCGATGCTGAACGCGCCGCAGCCGAGCGGACGATGGCTGTCCAGAGTCTCGGTGCGTGCGTCCAGAATATGCTGCTGGCTGCCTACGCAAACGGCATCGACGCCGGTTGGATGTGTGCCCCGCTCTTCTGCCCCGAGGTCGTTGTTGCTGCCCTTGATCTGGATGAGGCGCTCGTGCCGCACGCGCTCATTGCGCTCGGACACGCAGCCGCCGATCCGAAGCGTCGCCCGCGTCGCTCCCGAGACACATTGATTGTCTTTGATGACCGCAGGCAATGACGACTCAATCAGAGAATCCATATTAACCTGTACAAACTGTCATGTATCGCGTATGATGTGCATGCTTGCTGTGCATGTCTGATTTGCGGGTGTGACGCACCTGACAACGTACGCCATTTTGCTGGGTGACGGAGTGTTGCCGGGCGGATGTGGTGTGCCTGGTGTGCGCGCGAGCGTGCGTCAGTTGAGGGGAGAACGGGCGGTCGGACCTGTTCCGCCGAATCTCTCCGTCGTGTCAGGATCGTCGCATGCCACGAGGTGTTGTGCTGGTATCGGTGGTTGTCCTTGTCGCGTCGCTTTTTGCAGCGCTCACACCGACGCCGACAAGCGCGCGAAGCTCGCAGGCCGAGTACGTGTCTGGTGAGCTCCTGGTCAAGTTCCGCAAGGGGACAGATAGCAAGCTGATGACAGACGCGCACCGCAACGCACGTGGAGTGCTCAAACGCAGCATTTCCAAAGTCGGTGTTGATGTCGTCGCCGTGACTCCCGGGCAGGAAAGTGCGCGGATCGCTGATTACCTGCGCAATCCCAACGTTGAGTTTGCTGAGCGAAACGGGATCTATTCCGCAGTCGCAACGCCAAATGATCCGCGAGTCAGCGAACAGTGGCATCTGGAGAATGGCGGACAAGGCAGCGGAATTGCCGATTCGGACATTGATGCCTACGCGGCCTGGGATGTAACCAGTGGCTCCGTCGCAATTGCGATTCTCGATACGGGCATCGACACGTCACATCCGGACTTGTCCGGAAAAATCTCGAAGTCAGTGAACTTCAGTAGCAGCCCGTCAGCCCTGGACGTTAACGGGCACGGGACGCACGTGGCTGGCATTGTTGCTGCCAGGACTGGCAATGGTGTCGGTGTGGCCGGCGTCTGTCCAGGCTGCACCATCTTCAATGTGAAAGTCCTGGCCGACAATGGTAACGGCTCGTGGGCCGGTATCGTCGAAGGAATCTATTGGGCTGTCGACAACGGTGCCAAGGTCATCAACATGAGCCTCGGCGGGACCGCGTCGTCGTCATCACTGTCGTCAGCGATCAATTACGCCTGGAGTCGTGGCGTGGTCGTCGTGGCCGCTGCCGGTAATGAAAGCTCGACCTCCGCGTTCTATCCTGCCTATCTGCCGAACGTCATCGCTGTGGCGTCAACCAACAATCGCGATCAGAAGTCGAGCTTTTCGAACTACGGCACCTGGGTCAGCGTGGCTGCACCTGGCGAGTCCATCCTCTCGACGGTACGCGGCACCTCCTACGGACTGAAGAGCGGCACGTCGATGGCCTCGCCGGTCGTCGCCGGACTGGCCGGACTGGTCTGGTCAACACCCTACGGAACCAGCAATACCGCCGTGCGCAACCGAATTGAACAGACCTCCGAAGCGATCAGTGGCACCGGCTCGCGGTGGCTGAACGGTCGTGTCAATGCATGCAAGGCCGTCGGTGGTGTCTGTGACGGCGTCGCTGGTGGGCCGGAAGTGACCCTCGTCTCGCCGCGTGAAGGCGCGGTCCTGACGGCTGACGGCTCGACGCAGCGGCTGCAGCTCCGTGCGGTCGACCCGACGACGCCGGAAGGATCGCTGAATGTCCAGTTCCGCATAGATGGCGGTAGCTGGAATGCAGCGACCTACAACACTTCCCGGCAACTCTATGAGTGGAACTGGGGACTCGATGGCGTCAGCGTCGGCAGCCACCAGGTGGAAGCTCGCGCCACGAACGGATCGGGCGGCTCGACGCTGAGCGCGCCGTCGGGTGTCCGCGTCACGCATCAGTTTGCGCTCCCCGGCTCCTTCGAGGCCGAGGACTACCATCGCTACTTCGACACGACAGCCGGAAACAGCGGCGGCGCGTACTGGGTCGACGATGTCGACAAGACGACGTGCGCAGACGGTTCCGGCTGTATCTCCGTCACCGACATTGAGTCCGCCGAGTGGCTGTCCTACAAGGTCAGTGTCCCTGCAGCAGGTGACTACGTCTTTACGTTCCGCACTGCCACGCCGCGAACCAACGCGACGCTGACTGTGCTGGTCGACGATGTCGATGTGTCCGGCGCGGTTTCAATTCAGCCGACTGGCGGCTGGAGCACCTGGGGCGACACGACGTCTGCGGCAATTCGTCTGCAGTCTGGCGCTCAGATTGTGAAGTTCCTGTTCGGTCACACCGGCACGAACCCGGGGAGCTTGCTGAATCTCAACCGCGTCAGTGTTGCGCTGGCCGGTGATCCGATCCCGAGCGAACCGACTGATGCGCCGCCGACGGTGGCGATCACGAGCCCGACGCATGGAACGACGATCGTCGGTTCTGCCAGCCTCGTCGCGAGTGCAGATGATGACAACGGCCTGACGCAGGTCGAGTTCTTCGTCGATGGTGCGTCGGTTGGCAAAGACACGAGCTCGGCCGGCGGTTGGGCTGTCTCGTGGAACTCCGCCGCTGTTGCCGATGGGTCGCACGTCCTGACGGCGGTGGCGACGGACTCCGCCGACCAGACGACGATCTCAGCTGCCGTCACTGTCAATGTCGACAACATCAACGAGCTGCCGGTTCCGCAGCTTGGCGCGACCTGTAACGAGCTCGCTTGCTCGTTCAATAGCAACGGCTCCGCCGACCCGGACGGCCAGATCGTCTCGTATGCATGGACATTCGGAGACGGCGGAACGGCGGTCGGGCCGAGCGCGACCCATGTGTATGGCGGGTCCGGCTCGTTCACGGTCACGCTGACCGTCACCGACAATCGCGGTGGCACGGCGACCAAGAGTCAGAGCGTGAACGTCACGGCAGCACCGCCACCGCCGCCGCCGCCGTCGACACTCAACATCGCCGATCTGGATGGCAAGCTCACCAGTTCGCGATCCGGTGCAAGCGTCACGATCACGATTCAGGTCGAGTCATCGACCGGCGTGGCTGTCGCAAATGCGACGGTCACCGGGACAGTGTCATATGGCCGCTCGTCAAAGACGCTGTCGTGCCAGACGAGCTCGTCCGGCGTCTGCACGGTGTCGATCCCGTCGTTGACACCGAACGCCACTGTCGTGACGTTTGAGGTGACCAACGTCACACATGCGACACTCGCCTACGCGCCAGCAAACAACCATGATCCCGATCGTGATAGTGATGGGACAACGATCACCCTTCGCTAGCTCACTACCGTAGGAACGAACGCGCCAGCCGCCCGGAATCTCTCGGGCGGCTGGCGCTCGTTCGATAGACCCGTATAATGTCCCCCCGCCGACGAAACGGCGTGGTTGGGGAGGGGTTCATGTGAGCGAGGCCGAGGCGGCATCACTGAGCGACCGCACGCGCGGTCGATCGGCGCTGATGGTCACATCTGGCATTCACCTCACCAACGACGCCTGCTTCGCCCTCCTCTATCCGTTGTTACCGTTCATCTCAGATGACCTGGGACTGTCGTACGCGCAGGTCGGCTTGATGAAGGCGGTCTTCTCTGGTGCGTCGAGTGTGCTGCAAATCCCGGCCGGCGCTGTGGGTTCGCGGTATGGAGAGATGTTCGTCCTCCTGCTCGGCAATGCCTGGGTTGGCCTGGGCTTGATCCTGATGGCGCTGACCGGCGGCTTCTTGACGTTGCTGGTTGCAGCCGGGCTGGGCGGGATCGGCGGCAATGCCCAGCACCCACTTGCGTCGTCGCTGGTCTCTCGCGCTGTCCCGCCACGGCAGATGGCGACTGCGCTCGGAACGCTGAACTTCAGTGGCGATGTCGGCAAGCTCATCGGCCCGTTCGTCGCCGGCATTGTCGCGACACAATTCGGTTGGCGGATTGCGTTGGGAAGTGTCGGCGCATTCACCGTGCTGTTCTCGCTGGCGTTGCTGTTGCGCGGACGCACCAATGGACAGCAGCGTGAACGCCGCAAGACGACGGGCGAGGCAGAGATACGGAGTCCGTTCAAGCGCGGCTTCACGAATGTCGTCGTCGCGGGCGCGCTGGATACGGCGACACGCGGCGCGGCGCTGACCTTCCTGTCCTTTGTGCTGGTCAACAAGGGCTTTAGTGCTGCTGCAGTCAGTGCGCTGTTCGCCGTGATCTTCGCAGGTGGTGCGGCGGGCAAGTTCCTCTGCGGCTGGATGACCGATCGCTGGGGCGCGTTGACGGTCATCGTCCTGACTGAGTCGGTCACGGCTGTGGCGCTGATCGCCATTTATCGTGGCCCGGTCTGGTCGACCATTCCGCTGGTTGCTATCCTGGGATTCATGCTGAACGGCACATCGTCGGCGCTCAACGTCAGCGTCGCGCAATTCGTTCCGTCGACTGAGCGTGCGCGCGGCTACGGCGTCTACTTCACTGCTGCGCTAGTCAGCTCGTCCGTCTCTCCATTGGCGTTCGGTGTGCTCGGCGATGCCGCCGGACTGGGTGTCGTCTTCGCGGGCATCGCGCTAATGACGATCGCGGTTATCCCCGCTGTCCTGCCGGTGCGCAACGGTCTCGATCCCGTGATCTAACCGACGTGAACCGCCGGCCGACGCTCCGGATCAGGCTCGGCCTTACGCAGAATTTCGTGTGTGAGCGGTGCGATATCACCCTCACCAAAGAGAATAAACCGCGCCAGATATTTCAGCGGGTTCCCCTCCGTCCAGCCAAAATAGACGTGCGGGATTGAGCCGGTACGATCTCGCGCGTAGAGCGAAAACGCGGCGATTGCGTTCGGCACTGCTGCCGCACGGGCGCGCAGCACGTGGTAATCGCCGATCATCTCGCCGCGTATATCGAGCGTTGGCGCGAACTCGGAAGCGTCGCCGATCTCAACCTCAAGGAAGAGCGCCGCTGCCCCGCCGGGGATGTGGTGGTCGGCGCGCTGCTCGCGTAGCTTGAGCAAGTAGGCGCGCGGCGTGCGGGCGTCCGGGTGGTTGGCGATGAGACGTACCGGTCCGTGCATTGCCGCTTCCAGCAGCATGCGCTCGGCGGCAGCGTCCAATTTGACCTCATCGACACGCAACTCGGTGGCTCGGAACACACGCGAGAGGAGCGACGTCACGATAATCGCGCCGATGAAGAACGAGGCGATCTTGACGCCGTCTGGTCGCTCGAACACATTGACGATCGTTGTGTAGATGAACACGATCATGATCGCGCCGAAGACGATCGTGCGTGGACGCGAGGCCTTTCGCAGCTTCAGCAGGAACACGGCAATCGCACCGGAAGACATCAGTACCAGCA
This sequence comes from Thermomicrobiales bacterium, assembly GCA_023954495.1. Lineage (NCBI taxonomy): Bacteria > Pseudomonadati > Thermomicrobiota > Thermomicrobia > Thermomicrobiales > Thermomicrobiales bacterium. The sequence goes on from JAMLIA010000002.1 coordinate 43,854, forward strand.
CGCCGGTGGCGTAGGCACCGCCCTGGGCATCGACGTCGGCACGGAACCAGATGGTGACGGCGAACGCGATAGCGGTGAAGACCACGACGAGCGGGCGGATGGTGCGCGCCCAGTCGGGTGCCATGCCGTAGCGCGGCAGATAGCGCGGCACGATGTTCAGCAACCCGGCCATCGCCGATGCGCCGGCAAACCACAAAATCAGGATCGTGCTGATGTCGTACACGGTGCCAAAGCCGTTGCCGAGGTACTCGTGCGCCAGGAATGCCAGCGCTCGACCGTTCGCTTCGCCGCCGGCTTCAAACTGTTCTTCCGGGATGAGCATGATCGTCGTGAAGCTACTGGTGATCAGAAAGAACGTCATGATGAGCGCCGCCGTACGCAGCAGCTTGCGCGTATTGCGAATGCGCCCAAGCGGGCGTTGTTCGGTGTCGCTCGGATCGCCCTTGACCAACGGCATCACGGCCACGCCGGTCTCGAAGCCGGACAGGCCAAGCGCCAGACGCGGGAACAGGATGAGCGCAATCGCAATCATCATGAGCGGATTGCTGTGCTCCAGCGTCAGCCGATTCCACCAGTCGTTGACCAGCGTCGGATGATCGAGCAAATGCATCAGGCTGACCGCAATGACCACGACATTCAGCGCCAGGTACGCAACGACAAGAACGACCGCGATCCCGATCGCCTCAGTGAAGCCCTTCAGGAACACCGCGCAGAGGACTGAGATGAGCAGCAGCGTGATCAACACCTGATGCCCGGCAAACACGTCGAGCATGTAGGGGTTCTCGCGGATGTGTGCTGTTGCGTCCGCTGACGACAGCGTGATCGTGATGATGAAGTCGGTCGCGGCGAATCCGAGAAGCGCCAGAACGAACAGCTTCCCCTGCCACCAGGCGAGCAATCGCTCCAGCATCGCAATCGAGCCCTCGCCGTGCGGGCTGCGCTCAGCGACGATGCTGTAGATCGGGTACGCACCGAGCAGTGTCAGCAGGATGAGGACGAGCGTGGCGAAGGGGGCCAGCGCCCCGGCGGCCAGTGCTGCGATACCGGGCTGATAGCCGAGCGTAGAGAAATAGTCCAGACCGGTGAGGCACATGACCTTCCACCACGAATGGATTTCCTCGGCGGCGGTTGTTGAGCCTTCCTCAGCGGCGGGCGATTTCAGCAGCCAGCGACCAATACGCGTCTGCCGCGGACCTTTGCGCGTTCGGAGAAAGGTTCTGTTGCCCTCCTGCACGACAATGTCGTCGGACCGCAGTACACGAATGCGTCGGTCGCCTGGCCGTGTTCCTTCGCGCTCAATGTAGTGAGCCTTCCGCTTGTGGCGGAAGTCGTGTGGTGAGTTCGATAGGTCCGGTTCGTCAGCGCCGTTCATGTCGATAGCGCCCGTACTCGATGCCCCCGGCGAAATTGCGGCAAAGCGGTGTCACGCATCGATGTAATAGCGACGACCTTCGCAACCATCATGTTTACCCCCCCACGCGCACACATATATCGCAGAGCGATATAGACCAGTAGTATACGCGCTCTGTCATCGATCGGACGGCACCATGGAAACGCAGGCTGGCCCACGTTGAGATAGCCACATCCTCGTCCCGGATGATCCGACAATGGATGCGGAGTGTTGCACCAGCCATACACAGCGTCAACTGTCCTTTGACACATTCTGCGGGCGTTCACCGGCGTTGCTCGTTGACGATCTGCATCATCGTTGTTACCTTCTGCAGCCAGCGTACCAACGCGAAACTGAGGCTGATTCGGTCGCTCCATCTGCGGCCGAGGACGTTCTGTGTGGAAAACAAAGAGGACAAGAATGAGCCACCGGCTGCAGCGGTTGTTTTCTCCCGTTTCGGTTGCGGTTGTCGGCGTGTCGCCGAAGGGTGGTTATGGGCTGGGCACGGTCAGCAACCTTGAGCGGTTTGGATTCCCAGGCCGCATCTATCCAGTCAACCCGCGCTACGACGAAATCGACGGGCGGCAGGCGTGGCCGAATCTGGCGAGCTTGCCCGAGCCAGTTGACGCAGTCGGGATTTCCGTCCCTGCGCTGGCAACCCCGTCGATCATTCGTGAGGCGATTGAGGCGGGTGCCGGTGGGGCGGTTGCGTTCGCGGCCGGATTTGCCGAGGTCGGTGAAGAAGGCGCAGCGCTCCAGGCTGAGATCGCCGCAATGGGTCGCGAGACTGGCTTCCCGGTGATCGGCCCGAACTGCCTCGGCGTCGTGAACTACCTTGATTGCGCGCCGCTCTGGAGCATCACGCCGGGTGGTCGCACGGAGCCCGGCTCTGTCGCGCTCGTTGGGCAGAGCGGCAACATCCTGCTCTCACTCATGTCGTCGATCAATTGCCCGCCGCTGGCGTACGCTGTGTCCTGTGGCAACCAGACTGTTGTCGACGCGGTTGAGATCATGGACTACTTCCTCGAAGACGCGCGCGTCCGCGTCATCGTCGCTGTGCTGGAAGGCATTCGTGACGTGCCCGGATTTCGGCGGATGGCCGCGCGGGCGGCTGAACGCGAGGTGCCGATCGTTGCGCTGAAGCTCGGACGCTCCGAGCGCGGCAGTCGCGCGGCCATCGCCCATACCGGCTCGATGACCGGCGCGTCGCATCTCGTCGAAGCGCTGTTTGCGGAGTGTGGCGTCATTCGCGTGGATGACCTCGGCGAGGCCGGTGCCACCGCTGCCCTGCTCGCGGCTCCTCGGCGTCCGAACGGCATGGGTCTGGGGGTGACGGCGAGCTCGGGTGGTGAGTGCGGTTTAGTCTCTGACCTGGCAACTGAGGCCGGACTTGTCCTACCCGAATTGCAGGCTGCGCAGCGTGAAAAGGTCGTGCCCCTCCTGCCATCATTCGCGCGTCCATCCAATCCACTCGACATTACCGCTGTCGGTTGGGGTGTCCGCGAGATCTCGCGTGAGACGGTGAGTGCCCTCGTGAATACGCCCGGCGTCGATCTTGTCGCCAGCATCGGACAGGCGTCGACCTACTCGGGTCCGATGGCCGATATCGGATGGGAACCGATGGTCGCTGGCCTTGGCGACGCGGCAGCCAACGGTAACGTGCCGGTTGTCCTGATTAGCACCATCACTGATGTTCAGGTGGAACTTGCGCAGGCGTTGGCCGAACACGACATTCCGGTTCTGGCTGGAACACGGACCGCCATTCGGTCGATTGCGAACGCCGGGCGCTACGCCGTCTGGCTCCGCGAACGTGCTGCGCCAGCCGAGCCACATGCGATCGACGAGCAGCGTCGAGCCAGGGCGCTCAAGCTGCTACAACCTGTCGGCAGCGGTGGCGTTTCGGAATCGGTCAGCAAGCAGATTGCAGCACTCTACGGCATCCCGATTCCGGAGGGCGAGCTGGCGATATCGCCCGAGGCAGCCCGCGACATCGCCGAGCGGATCGGTTTTCCGGTAGTTCTGAAGATCGAGGCTGAAGACCTGCACCACAAAACCGAGGTCGGCGGTGTTGTTGTTGGTGTCTCGACGGGTGACGAAGTCATGGCAGCGTATGAATTACTCACGCAGCGCGTCGCCGTTGCGCGTCCGGACGCGGCCATCACCGGCGTCAGGGTCGAGCGGATGGTTGGCGGCGGCGTTGAGCTCGTCGTCGGTGGTACTCGCGACGAGCTGTTTGGCCCGGTCGTCGTCATCGGAGCTGGCGGCATTCTCGTCGAGGTGCTGCACGATACCGCCCACCATCTCGCGCCGGTGGACGCGCCGACTGCGAAGCGCATGTTGCAGGGCTTGCGCAGCCGAGCGCTGCTGGACGGCTATCGCGGTGCAACACCAGCCGACGTTGACGCTGTGGCCAGCGCTATCGCCGGAGTGTCTGCGCTGCTGACCGAGCTGCCGGAAGTGCGTGAGCTCGACATCAACCCGCTCGTTGCGCTTGAGAGCGGGAAGGGGTGCGTTGCGCTCGACTGTCTACTCGTTGTGTAGTTTTCGCGTCTTGAAGGGCTATACTCTTCCGCTGGGAGGGAACATGGTTCGTTCAGGATGGGAAAAGCGCGACGAGCGGCGTATCGCTTCGCGAATCGCATACGGCCTGATTGCACTCGCGCTGCTCGCTGGTGCGCTGAGCCCATTGACGACACAAGCAGCCGGGATCAGCTTTTACGATCCGACCGGCCACTCGCTCAGTGGTCCGATCCGCGATTACTGGGAGTCGCGCGGCGGGTTGTGGCTGTTCGGCTATCCGATCTCCGAGCCGTATGAAGCAGTGTCCGAAGACGGTGAGTCGATCGTCGCTCAGTATTTCGAGCGAGCCCGACTGGAATACCATCCCTCGCTCGATGCCACGCCGTATCGCGTGCTCGGGGGGCGGCTTGGCTACGACCTGACACTCGGACGGCAGTCAGAGCGCTCGTTCCTCCCGATCAGTCGTTCTCAGGCCAGCTCCGGTTGCGAATTCTTTGAGCCGACTGGCCACAGTCTCTGTGAACCATTCCGTGATTGGTGGTATGCCAAGGGCGGACTCGCTATCTTCGGCTACCCATTGTCAGAGGTCATGACCGAAGGCGGCTACCAGGTTCAGTACTTTGAACGTGCCCGGTTCGAGTGGCATCCCGAAAACATCGGAACCGACTGGGTGGTCGAGCTCGGCCATCTGGGCGTCGATGCAGCGGGTCGAACGGGAGTCGCAAGCACTGCTGCATTCAAGAATAGTCAGGCGCTATCGACATCGTTGCGTGTTGACATCACCGCTGCTGACGGGCCGAACGGATCGCCGGTCGGCACGCTCACTGCCGGTGAGATTGTTCGCGTCGTGGACGGTCCTCGCAATGACTGGTATCTCGTTTCAACATCACGGTTAACCGGCTGGGTGCCGTTCTCAGCGCTGAACTGGACCCGCACTCCAGACCCTCGGGCTGCGTCGGTCGAATCACTCGAAGCGTTCGACTCTGACGTAGCGGCGGCTGTGCGTCAGAACGACGCCTGGATGACAGTTGGCATCTATGACACGTCAACCGGCCGGCTGTATGGCGGTGGTTCGGGCGGGCTGATCGGCTCGGCGAGCCTCTCGAAGACCGTCGTGCTGGCGGTTGCGTTGCATCAGGTCGATACAGGACGCATCAGCCTGGACGATATTCGCGGTCTGATCGAGCCCATGATCATGTACTCGGACAACGACGCGACCAACACGATGTGGCGAATCATTGGGCAGGACGTCGGCGTCGTGGATGCGCTCAATGAGATGGGCGTCAGTGGATTCGCTATTCAACACCCCTGGGACTGGGGCCAGACTGCCGCCAGCGGTGCCGACTGGGCGCGCTTCCTGGCGCTGTTCGGTAGCGGTCAGCTCGTTTCCCCGGGTCTCACATCGCTCGCGCTGGGGTTGATGCAGGATGTCACGCCCGCCCATCGCTGGGGCGTCAGTACGCAGGGGAGCGACCGCCTCGCGATTGGGAAGAACGGTTGGTACGTTGACGACGATCCGTACCAGTGGCGCATCGCTAGCGCAGGGTTTGTCTCAGGGCGTGAAGGCGCGCCGGGAGTCGCCCCGCTCGTCGTTGCGATCATTACGCGCTATCCCGCCGAGCTCGGCGAAGGCTGGGGCATCGCGAACGCAACCAATCTGACGCAACAGATCATGGATCGTAGCGGCTTGATCTGGTCGACGCAGTACCTGGTCAACACGCGTAACCTGAGCGCGCTGCCCCGCAACGGACGTGCGCTTGGCGTTGGCCCACTCCCGTAGGCGCTGACAGCAAACCGGCGCCTATTCGCCGCCGGCGAGCCGTAGCAGCACAACGCCACCGATGATCAGGATGATGCCGCCGAGCCGAGCGAGATCACGCGACTCGTTGAGGATAAGCATCCCCAGGATCGCCGTCCCGGCAGCGCCGATGCCAGTCCAGACAGCATAGGCCGTACCGACCGGCAACGTCCGCAGCGCCATCGAAAGCAGTGCAAAGCTCGTAATGCCCAGCACGAGGAACAGTGCGGTCGGCGTGAACTTCGAGAATCCCGCAGATTCCTTCAGCGACAACGCCATACCAATTTCGAAGCAACCTGCCAGCACCAATAGCAACCACGCCATAGCATCACCTCAGGTTGTGGTCGGCGATTGCGCGCACGACAATGTCGAGTGCGGCGTCGATTCAGCCGATCTCACATTCAGTACTGATACCAATTGGTGGATTGCGGCAACAGCGTGCACGGTCCACCCGGGTGCGTCGTCTTTGCGTCCCGGGTACGGCGCACGTCTCGTCCGGAGCTGACCGGCGTCAACTGTCGCAGATTTTATCATCGCTGATTCTGCATGGCTCGCATCTGGTAGGCTCCTGCGTCATGTGCCACCTGAGCGCTGCGCGTCTGCGCCCCTGTTTCCAACGCCTCGTTTGTCTGCTCGTCCTGTCGACGATTCTGCTGATCGGCTGTAGCGGACCCGATGCTTCGCGCCCCGAGGCAACCGGCACTGCTGCTCCAGACACCACGCCGCTGGAGTCTGCGACGGCGACTGCTGCGCCACCCACGGTCACGACCGCGACTGATGCTTCCACGCCGACAGAGCCGTCTGGGGCGTCATGTGCTCCGGGCGTCGACATCCTCGGTTTCTCGGACGCGCTAGATAAGCTGCCGGTCGGCGATCACACCGTTGGAAACATCTCGGCCATCGCGTGGGCCGGTGGCGACAGTTACCTTGGCGCTGCTGACCGTGACGGCGTGATCTACCGGATGACGTTCCCGCTTGACAGTTCACCGCAGGTTGACGATCTGTTCCGCCTTACTGACGAGAACGGCCAGCCGTGGTCGGGCGATGCGATCGACGTTGAGGGCCTTGCCATCGACGGCGACGACCTGCTGGCCGCCTCCGAGGTCGGCCCGACCATCCGGCGATTCAATGCGTCTGGCCAGCTCCTTGACGAGTACGACGTGCCAACCCGATTTCGTGTCGCGTCGGAAGGCGATGGCGGGTTGAACGAGACATTCGAATCCCTGGCAATCGATCCGGCTGGCGCAAGCCTCTGGACGGCGAACGAGAAGCCCCTCGGTTCAGACGGCTTCGACAGCGACGGACGCGGTCGCGTCCGCCTGCTGCAATTTCAGCGCGACGACAGCGGATTCATCGCCGGCACTCAGTTCGCGTACCTCACCGAGCCAGAGCAGGGATTGTCCGAATTGCTGGTCGTAGACAACACTCACCTGCTGGCGCTGGAGCGTGGCTTCTCCCTGCTCGTCGGCTTCACCGCCAGGGTCTATCTGGTCTCGCTCGACGACGCTACGGATGTCAGCGCGATTGACAGCCTCAGCGATGCGGATGTCGTGCCGGTGACGAAGCGCCTGCTCGTCGACCTCGGGCAATGCCCGGTGACGCCGGACGGTGGTCCGCCCGGCGACTTCAGCCCACTGCTCGACAACTTCGAGGGCATGACGTTCGGCCCGACTCTGCCCGATGGACGACGTTCGCTGATCCTCGTCAGCGACGACAACGGGCAATCGCTGGAAGTCACACGTCTGATTGTGCTGGCAGTCAATCCGGATTCGCTGCACTGAGCTAAGGCGATTGTCTTCAGATGCTGCCTCATCGTATCATTATTTCGGTGAGGGACGAAATAATGGAGCACGTGGTGGACACCGTTTACCGGGCGTTAAGCGATCCAAATCGGCGCGCGATTCTGCGGATTCTCCGGCGCGGGGAGATGAGTGCCGGAGCCATTGCAGATGAATTGCCGATCGCAAAGTCGACGTTGTCAGACACTCAACGTGCTCAAGATGTGAACCCGTTATCGCCGAACGCGATGGAACGACGATCTGGTACAGGCTGAATATCGCAGCCTACGAAGAGACTCTATTGCCGCGATCCTCGACTTGTTTGGTGTCGGCGAAGATCAACGGACGGGAGGCGATTGATGAACTTCCGACTGCGCTACGAAGTCCCGCAGTGGATTATGCTGGCAGCAATGTTTCTCGCCAGCGGCATCATCTGGCCGTCGACTCCGGACCGCGTCCCTGTACACTGGAACGCCGCTGGCGAGGTTGATCGCTATGGCGGCAAGCTTGAGGGCCTGTTCCTGCTGCCATTGATTTCAGTTGGTCTGTATCTGCTGCTGCTCTTCTTGCCGCGCATCGATCCCGGCAAAGCCAGCTACGTGCACTTCTCGGGCGCGTATGCAGCAATGCGCATCGGCACGACAGCGCTGATGGCGGGCATTCACGCGCTCGTCCTGCTCTGGATCAAAGACATCAAACCCAACGCAACGCTGATCGTCATGCTCGGGGTCGGACTGCTGTTCGTTCTGCTTGGCCTGGTGATGGGGAAGATTCAGCCCAACTGGTTCGTCGGCATTCGCACACCCTGGACGCTGTCGAGTCGTCGCTCCTGGACGCGTACCCATCGTCTTGGCGGCTGGCTCTTCATCGCCACTGGCCTGTTGATGATGATCGGCGGCCTGCTTCCACCGACCTGGTTGGTCCCACTGATCCTCGGTCCGACCATCCTTATGAGCTTGGTCCTGATCGTGTACTCCTACCTGGAATGGCGCAAAGACCCGGACCGCAGTCGGCCTGGAACACGGATCAGCAACGAAGGCTAGGATCACTGACTGATCAACCGGTTAGCGCGAGATCGTCTGCTGGGGCAGATCGTAATCGTGCTCATCTCGCCAGAGATTGCCCTCGGCGACCCGCGATGGCCGGAACGGCGTCAGGTCGACGGTCGATGATTTGCCCTCGGTGATCAGCTCACTCAGGCAAAGCCCGATGGCTGGTGCAGTCTTGAAGCAGGTCCCGCTGTCACCGGTCATCGTAAAGAGGCCGTCATATTGCTCGATCTTCCCGATCAGCGGCCGACCGTCCGGGCTCATCGACAGCACACCGGCCCAGTTCCCGCGCATCGTGCTGTGACGCATGATCGGGAAACGTTGCACGAGCTGGCCCCGCGTGGCATCAATCTGCGCTTGCGACAGCGACTCGTTGATGGTGTCGAGGTCGATCTGGCCGGTCTGCGCGACTTCGGCACCGCCGAGCGTCGAATTCCCGTCAGTCGGGCGTGCCCAGGTGCCGTTGATGTGGTCGATGTAGGTGAGGTGGCTCGGCGAACGATCGTACGCCCAGCGGAAAACCGCCACGCGCGCCGGGATCGGCCGCAGTCCAAGGTCGATACCAATCGGATCGAAGAGCTGGTTTGACCACGCACCGGCGGCGACGACAACCGTCGATGCCGCAATCTGCTCAGTCGCGGTCTGGACGCCGGTGACCTTGTCCCCGTCGATCAGGATGCGCTCGACAGGCGTATCGAGCAGCAGCTCGACGCCCATCTGTTCCGCCGCGCGGGCGAAGCCGAAGGTCGTCGCGTTCGGGTCGGCGTAACCGGACCCTGGTTCCCAGGCGACGGCGTCCACATCATCGACATAGAGCGACGGATCCATCTCCAGCGCATCGGCTGCGCTGATCAGACGCGTATCAACGCCGACTTCCTGTTGCATGGCCAGGTTCGCCTCAAGGTCGGCACGCTGGTCGCGAGCGACGAAGACAAGCAGGCCGATCGGCTTGAACCCGCAGTCGCCGCCAACGAGATCGCTCCAGTTCTGGAAATAGTCGAGGCTGACGCGAGCGAGACGAGTTTCGGGCTCGTTGGTGTAGTGCATGCGAACCAGTGCGCCGCTCTTGCCGCTCGCACCGGCTGCGACATGGCGGCGTTCGACAACGATGATTTTGCCCGCTCCTGCCTTGGCCAGATGGAAGGCCGTGCTCATCCCATTCACACCACCGCCGACGACGATAACGTCTGCACTCCGCATGGCTGTGTCCCTTATCGTTGCGACTCCGACAACCCTCTCGGCAACTCTACTTCAACTCAAACTACTACGCGTATTCAGTGATAGGCTCATGCATTGCAGCGTGCGGCGGGCCTTGCAATTCAGGCTATCCTTAACGATGCGCGGCGAGACTGCGCGTGCAGTCGTTAGGCGAAAAGTAGGCGGAAAAACAGAATGAACGAAACGATCAGCGTCTTCGTTGCTTGGCCGTACGTCAACGGCGATGCCCATCTCGGGCACATCGCCGGTGCCGAGCTGCCGCCTGACCTCTTCACGCGCTACCACCGCCTGCGCGGCAACCGCGTCCTGATGCTCTCCGGCAGCGACACGCACGGTACGCCGATCACCATCGGCGCGGAAAAGGTCGGCAAGACGCCACGCGAGTACTTCGAGTACTACCACCGACGCATTCTCGAGTCGTGGCAGAAGCTGGGACTGTCCTACGATCTCTACACGCACACCGACACCGAAAACCACTTCCGCGTCTCGCAGGACATCTTCAAGAATCTGCACGACAAGGAGTTCATCACGCTGCAACCGGTGCAGCAGTTGTATTGCGAGGTCGACAAGCGCTTCCTGCCCGACCGCTATGTTGAAGGCACGTGCCCCTTCTGCGGCTACACAAGCGCGCGCGGCGACCAGTGCGACAACTGCGGTCGCACGCTCGACGCGACCGACCTGATCGATCCGCGCTGCAAGCTGTGCGGCAGCACGCCGGTGATCCGTGACACCGAACACTTCTTCTTCGATCTCCCGGCATTCGAGTCCCGCCTGCTCGAGTACATCAACGAACAAAAGCACTGGCGGCCAAACGTGCAGAACTTTGTGCGCAACTGGCTCCAGGAGGGATTGCTGTCGCGAGCAGTGTCGCGAGACATTGACTGGGGTATCCCGGTCCCAATCGAAGGCTACGAGCACAAGATCATCTATGTCTGGTTCGAGGCGGTCATCGGCTACCTGTCGGTGTCCATCGAGTGGGCAGCCAACAGTGGCAAGCCGGAGGCCTGGCGCGACTGGTGGTACGACCCGGAGGCGCGCTCATATTACTTTCTTGGCAAGGACAACATCCCGTTTCATGCCATCATCTGGCCGGCCGAGCTGCTTGGGTACGACACCGAGATGAATCTGCCCTACGACATTCCGGCCAACGAGTTCCTCAATCTGGAAGGCAGCCAGTTGAGCACCAGCCGCAACTGGGCCGTCTGGCTGCCGGACTATCTCGAGCGCTATGATCCCGACCCTCTGCGCTACTACCTGACGGCGATTGCTCCCGAGACGCACGATAGCGAATTCACCTGGTCCGGCTTCGTCGAGCGCAACAACAACGAGCTCGTTGCTGCCTGGGGCAACCTGGTGAACCGCGTTGTGTCATTCGCGCATCGGCATTGGGATGGCGTCGTCCCAACGCCGGGCGAGCTGGACGATCGCGATCGTCAGCTGCTGGCCACGATCGAGGCCGGCTTCGCGACGGTTGCCGGTCACTACGAGCGGGTCGAGCTCCGCGAGGCGCTGCGGCAGTCGATTGCGCTCGCTCGCGAGGTCAATCGCTATCTCGACGAAACCGCGCCGTGGTTCGAGGTCAAGACCGACAAGGAAGCGGCTGCGACGAGCATCTTCGTCGCTCTGCGCGCTATCGATTCGTTGAAGATTATTCTCGCGCCAGTCCTGCCGTTCAGTAGCGAGCGCGTCCATCAGTTCCTCGGGTATGACGGCCGGCTGTCCGGAGAGATCACCATCGCGGAGTACCAGGAAGAGACGCGCAGCCACGAAGCGCTGACCTACCAGCCGCTGGAGATCGAAACCACGGTCGATCGCTGGAAGCCGAGCGAGCTCCCGGCCGGGCAGAAGATTCAGAAGCCGACGGTCCTGTTCCGCAAGCTGGACGACTCTGTTGTCGAAGAGGAAATCGCGCGTCTGGAAGCGTCGGTCAAGGCGTAGCAACCGCAGTACAACGAGCCGATCGGATCCGTTCCTGGAGCGAACGGGCCGGTCGGCTTTTCGCATGTGATATAGTCTCCGATCCTGCGCTGTTCGTAACGATTGATCTGAATCGACGGCGAGCGATTTCGTCGTAGGAGGCTCCTGTGCGTCTGTATCTGGAGATTGTCAGGCGCGCATTCTCACGGCAACTCACCTACCGTGCGGCGACGCTCGCCGGTATGACGACCAACTGCTTTTTCGGCATCCTGCGTTCATACGTGTTCATGGCCGCCTACACCGGACGGGTCGACGCGCGCGGTTGGGCTCTGGATGATGCGCTGACCTATGTCTGGGTCGGTCAGGCGTTGATCATGCCGGTCTTCATGTGGGGGTGGTGGGATATCGCGTTGATCATTCGCTCCGGAGATGTCGCGACCTATCTCAGCAAGCCGTTCGACTTCTACGGGTACTGGCTCAGTCAGGATACCGGACGAGCGATTTGCCACACCATGACGCGCGGCGTGCCGACAATGCTGACCGGCCTCATTCTGTTCGATGTCTTCCTGCCCAGGACCGTGACGACTGCGGTCGCCTTCGCCATCAGTGTCGTGTTGGCGGTCTGGATCAGCTTCGGGCTGCGTTATCTCGTAAACATCTCGGCATTCTGGCTGCTGGATTATCGCGGTCCGGGCATCCTGCTGATGTTCGCGACGAGCTTCTTTTCGGGCCTGCTGGTGCCGCTCGTGTTCTGGCCGGACTGGGCGCGGCAGGTCGCCGAGGCTTTGCCGTTCTCCGGGATGATCCAGGTGCCCGCCGATGTCTACCTCGGCATGCTGACTGGCGACGCACTCCTCGGCGCGCTGGCGTTCCAGCTCGCGTGGGCGGTCGGCCTGATGGTTGTTGGCCGTCGGCTCACGTCGCTCGCGATTACGCGAGTCGTGGTGCAGGGGGGCTGATGACGACGAGACTCCGCCAGGACATCAGCCTCTATATGACGCTCGTGCGCTCGCGCGTGCGCAGTCAGGCGCAGTACCGTGGTTCCTTTCTGCTGCTCACGTTCGTTACGTTCCTCGGTATGGCAACCGAGCTTGTTGCGCTCATCTTCCTGCTCGATACCTTTGGCGACATCGCAGGCTGGGACATTGGCGAGATCGCGCTGCTCTACGGTCTGGCCGGTGTCGCGTTCGGCATCTCCGAAATGATCGGCGCTGGGTTCGACATGTTCCGCGACATGATCCGGCAGGGCGAGCTGGACCAGTTGCTGCTCAGGCCGGCCGGCGTCTTCACGCAGGTGATGGCAGCTGACTTTCAGTTGCGGCGCTTCAGTCGTATCGGTCAGGCATTGGTCGCGCTGGTTCTGGCATTGCGCTGGACCTCAATCGACTGGACACCGGAGAAGATGCTGTACCTCCCGTTGGTGATCGCCAGCGGCGCAGTCATGTTCCTGGCTGTGTTTGTTCTCGGCGCAACACTCTGCTTTTGGACGGTTGAAAGCGTTGAGGTCATCAACACGCTGACGAACGGCGGCTCGGAAATGACCAGCTACCCGATGTCGATCTATCACGACCTGATGCAGCGCTTCTTCACCTTCGTGATTCCGCTGTTGTTCGTGTCCTACATCCCGGCGTTGTATCTGCTCGACCGCCCCGAGGCGAGCGATTGGCCGCGCTGGATTCCGCTGATGCCGCCGGTCGCTGCGGCGGGGCTGGCTGGTGTTGCCTACGTCCTCTGGGGCATTGGTGTGCGGCATTATCGCAGTGCAGGGAGCTGAATCGGCATGACAGGAACTGCGACCATCGTTGTCGAAGACTTGCAGCGCACGTTTACGGTACGCAAGCGCAATACCGACTCGGGTGCGCTGCGTCGCGTTCTCACACGCAGCACCAAGGTCGTGCAGGCAGTTGCTGATATCTCGTTTGCGATTCCGCGTGGCGACATCGTCGGTTATGTCGGCCCGAACGGGGCTGGCAAGAGCACGACGATCAAGATGCTGACTGGCATCCTCGTGCCGACGAGCGGCTCGGTGCGCGTGCTTGACCTGGTTCCGTGGCAGCAGCGCCGCCAATTGGCGTCACACATCGGCGTCGTGTTCGGCCAGCGTACGCAACTGTGGTGGGACCTGCCGCTGATCGAGTCGCTGGAACTCCTGCGGCACGTCTACCGAGTCCCGGCCCAGCGCTTCGCCGAGAATCTGGCTCGGTTTCGCGCGATCCTCGAGCTTGATCCGTTCCTCGATACGCCAGTTCGGCAGCTCAGCCTCGGGCAACGGATGCGTGGCGACTTGGCGGCTGCGCTTTTGCACGATCCCGAGATTCTCTATCTCGACGAGCCGACGATCGGATTGGACGTCGTCGCCAAGGCGCGCATCCGCGAGTTCCTGCAACTGGTCAACCGGGATCGCGGCGTGACGGTGCTGCTGACAACGCACGATATGTCAGATATTGCCCACCTCTGTCGCCGGATGATGATCATTGACCACGGACGATTGATTTACGACGGCAGCGTCAGCGAGATTCGCGATCGTTTCGGCACCGCTCGAACGCTCGTAATTGACCTTGAATATGCGCCGGACGAACCGATCAGCCTGGATCACGCCTGTGAAGTACGCGCAGACGGACCACGTCGCTGGATACAGTTTCGCCGCGACGAGGCAACTGCTGCCGAACTCATCGCCGAGATTTCGCGCCGCCACCCAGTGCGCGACCTGACCATTGAGGAGCCAGAGATCGAAGGCATCGTCCGTCAGATTTATGAAGACGGATTTGAATCGCTGACACCTGCATCACGCCGGAGCTGGTGAACGGTGACGATCGTCCCGGCATCTTCCGGGTCGAGCCACGGGCCGTCGTGCGTCGTCGACTGATCTACCCAGCTGCGCTCCAGCAGGAGTGCGAGAAACCGCTTGGCTGCAGCACGTCCCGGCTCAGCTAGCCAGAGCAGTCCGTCTGCTGCCACGAGCGTGTCGAGCAGCGACAGCAACGGCTCGACGTCGCGCGATTCGTAGAGCACATCTGCGGCGAGCACGACCGGAAACGGCGCGAGTCCGCCAAGCGCGCTGCCCGGTTCGCGCCAGTTGCATTGAATCGCGACCGGCTGGCGTCCAGCATTCCGGCGCGTGTTCTCACTGCACAGGGTTAACGCGTCATCGGCGTAGTCGGCGACGGTCAGGTCGGCCCCTGTTGCCAACGCCGCAATCGCCGTGATGCCGATTCCGGAGCCGATCTCGAACACGCGAGACCCCGCCAGCACGCCCGGCTCCGCAACAATCTCAGCGGCCAGCGCGACGCCGCTGGGCCACACCTCAGCCCAGTACGGCAGATTCTGCTCCGGATCGTTCTGGACAGCGTCAAGGAGTCGGTCCATGTCATCCGGCTTCCAGATCGTGTAGGCGACTCCACTCCCCGGCAGTGAGACATCAACCTCCTGCAGCGCGACCCGGTTGCTGAGTTCAGCCCAGTCTCGTGCGCTCGGTGTCGCTTCGTGTGGTTCGGACGGGTCGACCTGTGCGTTGCTAGTTGTGATGCTCATGGCGATTCCAGCCTGACCATTTCTGCTGCCGCATCATGCAAACAGCGCGAAAAGCGACTGCCCAAATCCGTTGAAAAGCGTTTGCCAGATCAGAAGTGCGGCGAGGACGACCGTGACGGCCAGCACGAGCCAGTCGACAGAGCGCATCTGGATATCGCGCAAGACTGTCCGTGTGCGGCTCGCTCCAAAGCCGCGCGACTCCAGCGTCATCGCCAGTTGCTCGCTGGTGCGCAGCGCGCTGACAAGCGCCGCAACAAGGATCGGTAGCATCTGTCGCGCCCGCCGCATCCACCAGCCTTCGAGCACGAGCCCACGAGCTTGCTGCGCATCGGTGATCGTCGCCCAGGTACCTGCGTAGGTCGGGATGAACCGCAACGCAATCGTCAGCGCCATGCCCCAGCGGAACGGCAACCCCAGCCGAACGAAGCCACGAACGAGGTCGCGCGCGTCGGTCGTTCCGATCCACAGCACAAACAAGAAGTTAATGACAGCTATCCGCAGCGCGTTGGCAACGCCACGAAGTAGCCCGTGGTCGGTGATGTCGATCGGGCCGAGCGTCAGGATGACATCGCCGGTGTGATCGAACAGTGGCCAGACGAGGACGATCAAGACGAGCAGCAGCGAGATCGCCCGCCAGGCCGTCGCCAGACGCTCCCAGGGATAGCCAGATGCCAGCAGGACAACATGTACTAGTATCAGCGCCAGCACGAGAAGCGGGAGATTGATCCAGAAGAACGTGACAACGCCGGAGAGCAACGCGACGAAGAGCTTGACGCGCGGATCCATGCGATGGAGCCACGATGTGCCGGGAACGTAGAACTCAAGCGCAGAGGCGGTCATCGTTCCCTCGCCAGCAGATCGGCAACAGCCGCAACAACACCGTCGCTCGTCGTGACTCCACGCGGCACGCCGTACGGCTCAAGTGACTGTGCGATGCGCGCGGCCTCCGGCGCGGCCAGGCTGGCGGCGGTCATCAGATCTTGATCTGCAAACAGGCTGCTCGGCGGTCCGTCGGCGACGATCCGCCCTTGACTGAGCACAACCAGGCGCTGCGCGTATTCAGCGACCAGACGCATCTCGTGCGTAATGAGGATGACTGATCGTCCTTCGGCTGTGAGCGACTGGAGCATCGTCATCAACGCAGTCGTCAGACGCAGGTCCAGCCCGCCAGTTGGCTCGTCCAGCACGATCGCTCCCGGATCCATCGCCATCACAGCCGCCAAGGCAGTGAGCCGACGAAGTCCGCGCCCGAGCGACGCCGGATGTCGCCCGGCAACGTCAGCCAGCCCAAATCGCGTAAGCGTGTCGTCGACGCGATCGTTGAGTGCTGCTCCAGTTAGCCCGAGGCGACTCGGCCCCCACTCAACCTCCTTGCGAACAGAGGGGAGAAACAGCTGGTGATCGGGATTCTGAAAGACGTAACCGATGCGCGCTGCCAATCGACCGACCGACTCGGTGCGTGTATCCGTTCCGTCGACGGTCACGCTCCCGGCATCCGGCTTCAGCAAGCCGTTCAGGTGCCGCGCCAGCGTTGACTTGCCCGAGCCGTTGCGGCCGGCGATCGCCACCAGTTTCCCCGGATCAATCCGCAGCGACACATCATTGAGCGCCAGATGGTCGGGCTGGCCGGCGACGGAGTATGCGAACGAGACGTGTTCGACCTTGATCCGGGCGTCGCTCACGATCGCGTCGCCGATGTCAACAGCGACGACAACGAGCGGACTGCCGCGTCGCTCTCGATGAACTCAAGTGGCTCGCCTGCTGCAGATCGAAGCCCGGCCGCGATGCTCGCCGCAGCCGGCACGTCTATGCCGCGTTCGATCAGCGGCTCCGGATTTCGATACAGGCTGGCGGGGTCCGTGACGGTGACGATGGCAGCGCTGTCCAGCACGGCTATGCGGTCGGCGAGGCGTGCGAGCACCTCCGGGTCGCGTTCGACCAGGATGACGGTGACGTGCGCGTCGCGCTGTCGCAGATCTGCAATGACCTTCGTGATCTCCCGTCGGCCGGCTGGATCCAGCTCGGCGGTCGGTTCATCGAGAACGATGATGTCCGGTCGCATCGTGAGTACTCCCGCGATTCCGACGCGCTGCTTCTGGCCCCCCGACAGCTGCTGGACCGAGCGGAATCGGGCGTCAGCCATGTCGACGACATCCAGCGCCCAGGTGATCCGTTGCTCGATTTCTTCTGGCGCAACGCCGAGATTCTCCGGACCGAATGCAAGCTCATCCTCAACAGTCAGCCCGAGCAGGTTCGCCTCCGGGTCCTGAAACACGACGCCGACGCGTGTCGAGAGTTGCGGGATGGGCACGCGCTTCGTGTTCCACTCACCGATCCAGACATCGCCACGAATCGTGCCCCCAGTCTGTTGTGGCACGATGCCATTCAGAGCCAGGCACAGAGAGGTCTTGCCGCTGCCGGTCGTGCCGGTCACACCAAGCAGCTCCCCTTCGCGCACCTCCAGCGAGACACCTTCGAGCGCCCAGGCAGCCTCGTCGTCGGCGCTGTCATCGAACGCCGGATAGCGATAGTGCAGGTTGTCGATTCGGACGGCAATCGTTTCGGGCACCCGTACTCGTCTCCTCGGCATCGCTCCGTTGCGAGAATCATAGCCGCCAGCGCCGGACCTCGCTGCGCAGGTGGCGAGATGAAAACCCTCCCCGCAATTGGGAAGGGCTTTCGATCGTGCAACCTGGGTTGAGTCGCGAAAAACTACTCCTCGACCCAGCTCGGCCCGGCACCCCAGCGGCGAACCGGCGGGTAGGCCTGGCGGATCGCGATGATGAGCGGGACCGCGACGATCGCTGCGATCAGCACCTGGAAGGTGTTCGGCCAGACAGCGGCGGCTGCCGTAGCAAAAGCCGACTTGCCCTCATCTGCCTGGAACGAGTTGAACGATCCGGCTGAGATCAGGATCCACTGATACAGGAAGTAGCCGACGACGACGATTGCGCCGCCAACGATCACTGCCAGGATTGTGCGTGCCAGTCCGCCGCGCCAGGCGATCAGACCGGCGACGAGCGCCTGCAACCCGTGGATGATGAACGTGCCGGGTGCCCACGCGCCGAAGCCGCTCGACAGATCGGCCAATGCCGTGCCGGTCCCGCCTGCGACCGCGCCGACGATCGGGCCGAAGAGGAACGCTGCTACATACAGCGCAATGTCACCGAAGTGGATGTAGCCGCCCGGGCCAATCGTGATCTGGACAACGCGGGTCATGACGAAGACGACCGCGATCATGACTGCCGCCGCAGCAATCAGCCGGACATCAACGCCCCCGATGTCGCTGACACTGACGTTCTTCGGCGCGTCCTTCTTGGAGCCGCTGGACTTGTCGATGCTCACCGTTCCCACCCCCTGAATCCGACGACCGGAGATTGCATGCGCATCGACCGTCGCATGCTCATCTTTCGGCCGAGACACTCCGATGTCTCTATGCTGCTATCGTCGGCTCCAGCCATAAACATCCAATTGGAGCCATCCAACTGCTGCAATGGGGGTATGGCAACGGCGCGGACGAATCCGCGCCGTCAGGGTTGCTCGGAGATCTATATCGGGTTGCGGACTAGTTGTCCTTGTCGCGCTTGAACACGTCTTCGACGGCGTCCTTGGCGTCTTCGACAGCGTCCTTCACCTTGCCAAGGAACTGCTTGCCTTCGCCCTTGGCTTCGTCCAGCTTGCCCTCGTCACGCAGCTCTTCGTTGTCGGTGAGATCACCGGCAGCCTGCTTGGCCTTGCCTTTGAGCTCGTCGAACTTGCCTGATACTTTGTCGTTCGTTCCTGACATGAGATAACCCTCCCTGAACACGTACTCGGATAACGCCGCTGTCGGTAACGCAAGCGGAATGCCACACGCGCTTGCCAGCGGATGTACGTTTCGAAATGGATGGACTCACTCGGAAGGACGGATCGTGAAGCGCAGTGCGTCAACACCTGCAATCGCGGAGCTACAGCGTGCCGACGTGTCGTTCACAGTCTCTGAATATGACGTTGAGCGTACCGAGTCCGACTGGGGAGCGCAGGCGGCACGCACGCTGAACATCGATCCGGCGCGAGTGTTCAAGACGCTCGTCGTCGAGCTGGACGGACGGCGGCTGGCGGTTGTTGTTGTTCCGGCGGACGCGCGCTTTCGCGCCAGGTCAGTGGCAGCGGTCTTCGGTGCGCGCGAAGCTCAGCTCGCAAATCAGAAGGATGCCGAGCGAGCGACCGGCTACGTGATCGGCGGGATCAGCCCGCTTGGACAACGACGCAAGCTGCAGATAGCCATCGACGAATCGGCGTTGGAATTCACGACGATTTGTATCAGCGCTGGTCGGCGCGGCTTGGAGATCGAGCTGGCTCCGAACGACCTGGTCACGCTCACTGGCGCGCAGGTCGGCCCACTTACCTGACAGCAACATGGGCAAAAGGGAAAGGCCCCGACAAGCCGCTGCTTCTCGACGCGTGCCTACCGTCACTTCCGTGCCGCGCGGCGAACCGCTCGGTGGTCGGTATCGATAGTCGGTTGGCGGCAGACCACTTTCCAGACGTCATGATCTCTGCGGTAGGTCTCGTCACAGGGCTTGCGTCCGTGTCGCGACTCCGACTGGAGATCTCAGGCCCATCAGCCATACATCCGAAGAAGAGTGGCGTCCGGTGCGTCGATCCACGAGAACTCATCGGGACCGTACATACACGATAGCAGCACCGTGACAGGATGTCAATACCCAGTTTCATCGAATTTCGAAATTGCTTTGGGTTAGGTTCGTGATCTAGCGGAGCACGACCACCAGGAGGACGATGACAGCGATAACAAGCGCGATGGCGGCGAGCGTGCCGATGATCTTCGTGCGCGACTTTGGCCGCTTGCCGACAATTTCGCCGGTGTGTCCATTCAGCAGCACCCGATAGTCTGCACCGTTGTAGCGATAGCCGAAGATCCAGACCGGGAGATAGCAGAGCGAGGCGGAACGTTCGGAGATGCGGGTGTCGACCCGCGTGACGCGCTCAACCTCGTTCGCGCAGGCATCACGCTCGAGTTGCGTGATTTTCGGTTCACCTGCTGCCCAGGCACCGTCGAGATCGAGGCCCGGCTCCTCGGCGGAATATCCGGCAATCGCATCGGTCGAGAATGTCAGCATCCCCTCTTCGGGGAATGGCATGAGCTGGTCACCCTCGGCTTGTGTCAGGCCAGATGAACCCGAGATCCAGACGCGATGCCGCCCATCATGTGTGCCGCTACGCCGATGCCACGTCTTGTACTCTTCGTCTTCCATGCGTGTGCCGGATTTGCCGGCACTGTCGGTGAATGAGCGTGCAACCTGACGAGTGTGCGTTTGTGAAACCTCGCCTTCCCACTCCGACGTCGCGTGCGCGTCCAGCCGCCAGAACGGCACATAGGTGCCCTGCCCGCGATCCAGCGCTGAACGCGACTGCAAATCACCCGGCGCAAAGAACGACGATCCGAGCCAATCGCGAATGGCATCGACCGCGCCGGATTTCTCAATAGCAAAGGGAAGGACGAGGCGCGATACTGATGCAGACGATGGCGTCCCGGCAGCCGTGGCGCGGACTGCGACCTCGGTGCCGCAAAATGGACAACGCAGCATCTGCGTTCGCGGATCGAACGTGGTGGTCGCTCCGCAGTTTGAGCAGGTATACGTCTTAAGTGTCGGTGTGGAGTTTGCGGTCATTCTCGGCCCTGCAAAAGCGCAAATGACAAACCGTATCGTGTCTGCCGTAGCGGCGAGTGTACGGCCATAATGAACCTGGCGCAATTGCTGCTCCTTGTTGACCAACCAGCGCCGACTGAACACAATCGTCCTGCTGACGCTCCAGGTGCACAGTGCTATAGAGGGGATTCCGATGGCGCTCCCAACTGCCGAGTTCTCGAACCTGCCAATTGCGTGGCAACCAGATGAAGCGCGTCTGTCGCGCAGTCGTGCGCTGGCGTTCGCACGGGCGCACGGCGTGGCTGGCTGGGAAGGGATGGCGGCCAGGGCTGCTGCCGATCCAGCCTGGTTCTGGGGCGCTGTCGTGGAAGAGCTGGGCATCGTCTGGCGCAAGCCGTACGAGCAGGTGCTGGATCTTCGCGATGGACCCGCTGGCCGCACTGGTTCACGGGGGCCATGAACTATGTGGTGTCGGCGGTTGACCGCCATTGTGCGGCACGCGGCAGTGAGACGGCGCTCATCTGGGAAGGCGACGATGGCGCGACCCGCTCGCTGACATTCGATGATCTGGCCCAACAGGTAAACCGTACTGCCAATGGTCTGCGGTCGATCGGCATTGGCAAGGGCGATCGCGTCGGCATCTATCTGCCGATGATCGTTGAGGCCGCAGTCGTGACGCTGGCTTGCAGTCGGATCGGCGCGGTCTATGTGCCGATGTTCTCAGGGTATGGCGCGGATGCCGTGGCGACGCGATTGAGCGACGCCGAGGCGCAGGTGCTCATTACCGCCGATGGGTTTTACCGGCGCGGCTCGGTGGTGCGAATGAAGGAGACGGCGGACGCAGCGCTGGCCGAAGCACCGTTGGTGAAGCAGGTTGTTGTCGTCCGGCGTACTGGTCACGACGTGCCGTGGACGGATGGGCGCGACATCTGGTGGGATGATGTGCTCGATTCGCAGGCAGACACCTGCGACCCGGAAGATACAGCCGCGGACGATCCCTACATGATCATCTACACCTCCGGCACGACCGGCAAACCGAAGGGTGCTGTTCACGTGCATTCCGGTTTCCCGATCAAGGCAGCGCAGGATCTCGCCTTCTGCTTCGATGTGCACGAGGGCGACCGGCTGTTCTGGGTGACCGATCTGGGCTGGATGATGGGGCCGTGGGCGGTTGCCGGCGGACTGATCGCCGGGGCGTCGGTCGTTCTCTACGAGGGTACGCCCGACTATCCCGAGCCGGATCGTCTCTGGCAGGTCGTTGAGCGCCACGAGGCGACCATTCTCGGCATCTCTCCAACACTCATTCGGGCGCTGATGGGACGCGGCGACGAGTGGGTCACGCGTCACGAGCTGCCGACGTTGAGTACGCTGGGATCGACCGGCGAGCCGTGGAATCCGGGACCATGGCTCTGGACGTTCAACAACGTTGGCAAGGGGCGCTGCCCAATTGTGAACTATTCCGGCGGGACGGAGATCAGCGGCGGCATCGTTTCCTCAACGACGATCCATCCGCAGAAGCCCTGCTCGTTCAACGGTGCTGTCCCGGGAGTCCCTGCCGATGTCGTTGACGAAGAAGGGCGCTCGGTGCGCAACGCCGTCGGCGAGCTCATCATTCGCGGCCCGTGGGTCGGCATGACCAACGGTTTCTGGCGCGATGATGAACGGTATGAAGCGACATACTGGTCGAAGATGCCCGGCGCGTGGGTCCACGGCGATTGGGCAATGGTCGACGACGACGGCTTCTGGTACATCCTCGGCCGCTCGGACGACACCCTCAACATCGCCGGGAAGCGCATTGGGCCAGCTGAGCTCGAATCGGCGGCTGTCGCGCATCCTCTGGTGCAAGAGGCCGCCGCCATCGGCGTGCCTCACGAGATCAAGGGCGAAGCGATTGTCGTGTTTGTCATCCTTACACCGGGCGCTGAGGAGTCTGATAGCCTGCGGGCTGAGATCAGAGCAACAGTTGCGGAGCATGTTGGCAAGCCGCTGCAACCTGATCGCGTGCTCTTTGTGGACGACCTGCCAAAGACGCGCAATGCCAAGATCATGCGGCGCGTCATTCGCGGTCGCTATCTGGAGTTGGAAGACCTCGGCGACCTGTCGTCGCTAGAGAACGTGGCCGCTGTCGATGGCATCGGCAGCGCCCGCTAGCCACGGGGGTTGCGCCACCGGCGCGGGCCGGTGAATATTCAGTGTGCGGGAGATTGGGAAGGGCGCGACGCCTGCACAGGCAGGTTCGCGAACGCTGCGAAAGGCGAGAAGCAGATGGTGAGCTCGACGCAATTTGATACGCGTCACAAGAGCCGGGTGATGAATGATGGGCGCGATCGCGCGGCAGCGCGCGCAATGCTGCACGCAATCGGGTTGTCCGACGACGATCTGCGCAAGCCGATTATCGGCGTCGCCCACTCGTGGATCGGGACGATGCCCTGCAACTTCGGTCTGCGGCGTCTCGCCCAGCAAGTGATGGCCGGTATCCGCGCAGCCGGTGGAACGCCGATGGAAGTCAACACGGTCGCCATTTCCGACGGCGTGACGATGGGTACTGAGGGCATGAAGGCGTCGCTCGTGTCGCGCGAAGTGATCGCCGACTCGATCGAGCTTGTCGCTCGCGGCCACATGTTCGATGCGATCGTCATTCTGGCGGCTTGCGACAAGACGCTGCCGGCGTCAGCGATGGCGCTGATCCGACTCGATATCCCCGGCTTCGTGCTATACGGCGGGTCGATCTACCCGGGCCGGTTCCAGAATCGCGATGTGACCATTGTCGATGTCTTCGAAGGCGTCGGGGCGAATGCCGCCGGTCGGATGACCGACGAAGAATTGAACGTGCTGGAGCACGCTGCCTGCCCCGGAGCAGGCGCTTGCGGCGGGCAGTTCACGGCCAACACGATGGCCGGCGCGCTCGAAACGCTGGGGCTGTCGCCGGTTGGGATGGCAAGCGTGCCACAGGAGGATCCGAAGAAGGAAAAGATCGGGTTCAAGGCCGGCGAGCTGGTTATGGAGCAATTGGAGCGCGGCCTGCTCCCCAGCCAGATCCTGACGCGCACTGCCTTCGAGAACATGATCTCGGCAGCTTGCGCGACCGGCGGCTCGACGAACATCGTGCTGCATTCGCTGGCGATGGCACGCGAGGCCGGCATTGATCTGACCATTGATGACTTCAACGCGATCTCGCAGCGCACGCCGGTGATCGCTGACCTGATGCCGGGCGGCAAGTACACGGCGGTTGATGTCTACAACGCAGGTGGCATTGAGCTCATCACCAAGCGTCTGATCGAAGGCGGCGTCGTCGATGGCACCCAGCTCACGCCGACCGGTGCGACGCTGGCCGAAGCAACGCAGGATGCTGAGCCGACCGAAGGCCAGAAGGTTGTCTACACTGTCGACGAACCCCTCAAGCCTACTGGCGGCCTCGTCATTCTCAAGGGCAACCTTGCTCCAGAGGGCAGCGTGATCAAGATCGCGGCTGCCGATCGCAACTACCAGCGTGGCCCGGCTCGTGTCTTTGAGCGCGAGGAAGATGCCATGCACGCAGTCACCGAGGGCGAGATCAAGCCCGGCGACATCATCGTCATCCGCTACGAGGGGCCGCGAGGTGGTCCGGGCATGCGCGAGATGCTGGGCGTGACCGGCGCGCTGGTCGGTGCCGGTCTCGGCGACTCGGTTGGGTTGCTGACGGACGGACGCTTCTCAGGTGGCACGCGCGGATTCTGCATCGGCCACGTCGCCCCGGAGGCTGCGGTTGGCGGACCGATTGCAGCAGTCCGCGATGGCGACATTGTTGTGATCGACATTGCCAACACCTCGCTGTCGGTCGAGCTCACCGACGAGGAAATCGCCGAACGGATGAGCGACTGGACGCGCCCGAAGCCATCCTACGAAAGCGGTGTCTTCGCCAAGTATGCCGCGCTGGTCTCCAGCGCCGCCGAAGGCGCGGTGACGCGGCCGACCTGGTAGCGACTTCAATGCACGCGATCCGGTCTGGTTGGCCTGGCCGGATCGCAACTACGCGGGGATCTGACTGGGGGCGGGCATTTCATCACAGGGTGTGACGGCAGACGTAGACGATACAGCTGGCGAGGCGACCGAGGCTCAGGTCGATGGCTATGACGCTCGGGGCGTCGGTGTCTGCTCGTTCGCCCACTTCTCGCACGACATGTACACGTCGTTTATTGGACCGCTCATCCCGGCGATCCGTGACCAGCTCGGCATCCCGCTCTTCCTCGTCAGCCTGATGATTCCTGCGCAGCAGATGCCGAGCGTCTTCCAGCCGTTGATTGGCTACGTCGCCGATCGCACCAGTCGACGCTGGTTCGTCGTTCTCGCGCCGGCCATCGCGGCGATAGCCATCTCGTCACTGGGCCTGGCTCCCAACATCGCCACCGTGTTGCTGTTGCTGCTGATCTCGGGACTCGCGTCGGCCATGTTCCATGCCCCGGCTGTCTCGTTGGTTGGCGAGTATGGCGGACAGCGCATGGGCAAGGCCATGTCGATCTTTATGTCAGGTGGGGAACTCTCGCGCACCATCGGTCCGCTGATCATCACCGGCGCGATCGCGCTGTTCACGTTGCGCGGCTCGTTCGTCGTGGCGATCTTCGGGATCGTCGCCTCGATCCTCCTCTACTTCACGCTCGACACGACCGGTGCTGAGGCATCTCAACGCGATCTGGAGCAGCCGGGCTTTGGGGCGTTGTTTCGCACGAGACGACGTGCGGTCTCAGCGATCCTCGCATTTTCAATTCTCATCGGCATAGTAACGACACCGTTCAACTATTTCCTGGTTGAGTTTCTGATTCAGCGCGGGCATGGCGAGTGGTACGGCGGATTCGCACTCTCGACGCTCTTTGCTGCTGGCATTGTCGGTGCGCTGGTATTCGGAAGTCTGTCTGACCGAATTGGTCGGCGACCGATCCTGCTCTTGCTGGTTGCCACGACCCCACTGTTGATGTCACTGTATCTCTGGCTGGAGAACGGTAGTTGGTTGGTGCTGCTAGTTCTTGCCCTTGCTGGTGCAGCCATGATGGCGCCGAGGACGATTATCCTGGCGATGGCAGCTGAAGTTGTGCCCGAAGCGCGCGGGCCGATGGCCGGCATGCTGTTGGCGCTCGGCTTCGTGGCGCAGAGCATCGCGGCGCTGAGCTTTGGCGCGCTATCCGATGCGGTCGGGATCAGCACCGCCTACTGGGTCGTGCCGTTCGCGACGTTCCTCTGCCTTCCGTGCGTCGCGCTGATGCCTCGAAACTAGCAGGGCAATGCAACCCGTCGAGCTGATCGAACTGAAGATGACGCTCGAATTCGGCATCGCCCCGGTTGGCGACATCCTGCCGATCGCTACGAACGAGCAGGATGACCAGCCGCGTGTTCTGGTGAGTCACGTCGCAAATCATTTCCGAATGTATCTGCGCGAAGACGTCCCTCAGATGGCTCACGAACAGATCCGTTCGCTCGGCGCTGCTCGCTGCTACGACGACGAAGAAGTGGTCCGCGCCATCCTCGCCCACCAGATGCCGATTCAGCATGTTCGACGTATCTGCTGGTATGTTGCGGCACGCCGCCCTTCGCCGGCAGAGTATGTGGACGTTCGCCGCGTCGACGACCGATACGTCATCATCTGCGATGGCCGCGAAGTCGCCTGGGCCGAGACAGACTGGGAGAACGGAGAGGCTGCCGAAGTCTCGATCGAGACGCATCCGGACTACCGCCGCCGCGGCTTCGCCCGTCAAGTGACCGCGGCGTGGATCGCCGCAGCCCTCGATGCCAGCAAGGTCGGTTTCTACAGCCACCGCCTCACCAATGACGCATCACGCGCGGTCGCGAGCAGCCTCGGCCTCGTACACCTTTCGGACGAGGTTGAGTACATCTGACACGATCAGCCCAGCGCCGGACGATGCTGCCGCCACGGGAATGCTTCCTCCCAGGCGGCTGAGGCGCGCAGAACCGTCGCATCGTCGTGCCAGCGACCAACGAACTGCAGCGCAACTGGCAATCCGTTCGCGGCGAACCCGCAGGGAATCGTCGCAGCCGGCTGACCGGTGACATTGAACGGGTAGGTGAACGCGGTCCAGCCCAGGTAGGTCGTTGGAACACCGTTGATCTGGCCGGGATGATCGTCGCCCGCGGGGAACGCGGTGACCGGCAATTGCGGCGTGACCAGCAGGTCGTAGCGCTCCATGAATTTGCGCATGGCATCTGCCCACGCACCACGCTCGGCCAGGGCTGCATAATGCTCAATCGCGCTCATCGCCAGCCCGCGTTCGATGATCGGAATTCGACCCGGATCGATCTGGTCGCGGACTTGATCAAAGTTGTCGCGATGAGCGCCGGCCTGCGCGACCGACCAGAGCGTGTCGACGATTGGCCACGGATCGGGCAGACCGATTTCGACCTCTTCAATGTCGCAGCCGAGGTCGGCGAGCTTCGCAGCGGCCTGCGCTGTGATTGCAGCAACCTCAGGATCAACGTTGGCGAATCCCAGGTCTGGCGACCAGCCAACGCGCAGCCCCTTGATGTCGCCCTCACAGGCTGCCAGGTAGTCTTCGTCGAGCGGCCATGTTCCCGCGTCGCGGGGATCTGCCCCGGCGGTGACGTTCATGAGCAGCGCAGCATCGCGCACAGTCCGCGTGATCGGGCCGATATGGGCCAGCTTCTCGACCGAGCTCGGAGGGTAGTACGCCACTCGTGCAAGCGACGGCTTCAGCCCATAGACGCCGCAGAATCCGGCCGGGATTCGGATCGAGCCTGCCCCGTCGGTACCGGATGCCAGCGGCCCCAGCCCTGCTCCCACCGCAGTTGCTGCCCCACCGCTCGAACCACCGGGAGTGTGTCCGTGCTTCCATGGATTGTGCGTTGGGCCGAACACGCGATTGCCCGAGTCGCCCTTCCAGCCCAGCTCAGGCGTGTTGGTCTTACCGAGCATGACCGCACCGGCGGCATAGACACGTTCGACGAACGGCGCGTCTTCGTCGGGTACTTCGTCGGCGTACAACAGCGACCCGCGTGTCGTGCGAATGCCTTTGGTGTAGGTGATGTCCTTGATCGAAATCGGCACGCCAGTCAGCGCGCCGGTCGCATCGCCCTGCATGTAGGTGCGCTCAGCCGCTTGCGCGTCGGCACGGGCGCGATCCGCCGTAACGGTAACGAACGCATTCAGTGTCGGGTTCACGCGCTCCATCCGCTCGAGGACCGCCTCTGTGACCTCGACAGGTGAGAGTGTTTTCTGTTTGTAGGCGTCCATCAACTCGGTCGCCGACATGTAGCAAAGATCGGTTGCGTCCACCCCGTCCTCCTGTCGCATCGCCGTTTTGGGTACCGTAACACGATTCCGCGCGTGCGAATCCAAATGAGCCGTCAGCGCTACATTGCCAGTCTGTGTGGCGCGGCAGCCACCGCAGACGCCCATTGTCTTGAGCGCACACACCAAATCTCTCCTCTGTGCTGGGCCGCATCGAACGGGAGGGAGATCTTTCGCTGCGGCTCAAGATGACAGGACAAAAGGTAGCTGCCGCGCGCGGCACCGCATGCTGGACAGAGGAGTGAGCGGTCCATCAGTTTCAGCATGTCGAGGCGCCCGATCCGACAGCCATCCTCGTAGCCTGTCATCTTGAGCCGCAGCGAAGATCTCACCGTTCGATACATCCCAACGCAAACGAGCCTTCGTCCGTGCACACTCGACATGACAGGAGTCACGTGTGATTGCCGAGCCAGCATATCTGGCCATTAAAGGCCGATGACGTCGCCATCCTGCGCGATCTCAAAGCCACGTTCGCGGACCGTCGCGGCTTCTGCGCTGGCTGGATCGACGAGCGGGTTCGAGTGATTGAGGTGCGTGAATACGATACGTGTGCGTCCGGATCTTGCCAGTTCTTCGAAACGATCCAGCGATTCTGTCACGGGCGGATGTGGCACCCCCGGTCGCGTGAACGGCTCCCAGAATGTGCCGTCGATGAGCGCTACATCTACCGATCCGAGCGTTTCGGTTGGGTCGAAGTCCCAGTCGTCCCAGCGGTCGATGTCCGGCAAATAGAGGACGCTGCGCGTCGGGCCGTCGATCCGGTAGGCGACCGTGTCGGTTCGCCACTCGGACCGGTGCGGGACGGGGATTGGAACGACGCTGAGGCCCGACGTGAGATTGTGCGCTTCGCCGACAGGCAGTGGCGAGAGCGAGATGAAGCCATCCTCCACCATCTGCCGCCACGGCTCGTTGGCTGCGAGGAGCTGAATCGTCAGCGGAGGGCCATACACGCGCACGAGGTTCGCCGCCATGACAGATTTGTCCAGCTGCCAGAGGCCGACGTAGTGGCCGGTGTGGGCGTGCGTCAGCAGAATTGTCGGGGGTGGCTGGTAGCGTGCGCCGGGCGTGCTATCCGGCGATGCTGACTGCAGCAGGTGCATCTGTTCACCGACGGCGCTCGTGGCGTCGATCAGGATGGTCTCGCCGCCGGCACGAATGCCGAGTGATGCCGGAGTGCGGCGGAAGCCCGGTTCGACTCGTGCGCGTTCGCACTGCGCGCATCGACAGCCTGCGTGGGGCAGCCCGCCATCCTGGGCGGTGCCCAGCACGACAATCTCGCTCAATCTGCGCTCCGTTCGCCCAACTCAAAAGCCCGGTTCCGACGACAGCAATCGTTCCGCCAGATACGTTAGCGCCAGCCCGGCCGGGGCATCAACCCGTAGATCGGCAATGTCGTCCAGGCCGGTTTGACCCTTGTTGAGGATCGCGAGGTAGGCCCCGGACTCCTTGGCGATGGCCGGGACGCGCGCGGCGGGATTCACCAGCAGCGTCGATCCGACGACGAGCATCACGCCTGCCTGCTGCGCGACCGTGAATCCGACGCGCAGCGCATCTTGCGGCACCGGCTCGCCGAACGCGATCGTTCCGGACTTCAGGATGCCGCCGCAATTCGGGCATGGCGGCGGGTCCTGCTGGTCGCCATAGGCATCCAGGATTTCGCGCGCCAGATAGCGTTCGCCGCACTTCGTGCAGCGCACCATCCGGCTGCTGCCGTGCAGCTCGATCACTCGCGCCGGATCGGAGCCGGCCTCCTGCTGGAGTCCGTCAATATTTTGAGTGACGATCGCCAGCATGACGAACGCGCGCTCGATCTGTGTCAGTGCGCGGTGGCCGGCGTTTGGCTGGCGCGCTTCGACCTCGGCCAGCCGTTCCGGCAGGCGCTTCCACCACTCACGACGCGCGTCCGGACTATTCATGAAGTCGTCGTAGGTGAACGGCTTGGCATTGCCGGTGGTCCATAGACCCTGCGGTCCACGGTAGTCTGGGATGCCCGACTCTGTCGAGATGCCAGCGCCCGTGAATGCGACGAGCGGCGCGTGGAAGCGAACGATTTCGGCGAGCTCGCCGAGGCGGTGCGTCTGGTCTGGCGTCAGTTCGGTAGAGATCAACGGTGCGGCCCTCTTCGGTGCGATGCATTGCGATACTTCGAGCCTACGCCATGCGTCAATCGGTGGACAGTGGCTCGATTGCTGGCGGGTTGGCTGTTCCAGTCGCTGGTGTGCCGTCATCAGGCAGTCGGCCGCCGAACGCGATGACGTAGACCGCGACTGACAGGATGCAGAACACGCTGAGTGACAGGTATGCCGGAGTATAGCTGCCCGTCCGCGCGATGATCTGCCCGGAGATGAACGCCGCAATCGCGTAGCCGATATTCCACGATGCTGAACGCAAGCCGAATGCATGCGCGCGGGCTTGTGGCGGCAGCAGACCACCAGCGTGAGCCGGACTCCAGCGGCCACGAGACAGCCGGAGATCTTTGCGACCGGCGTAACCGAGTGAGACCAGCCAGGCTGTTGGGAACGGTATCAGCGCAAGGTGAACCGGAATGAAGAATACGCGCGTCCAGATCTGTGCCGAAACGTAACCGATGCGCGCTGCGAGCGCTGGTCCGGCGACCGACAGAACCGTCGCCGCGAGACCCGAGAGCGCGAAGATGAGGCCGATGGTCCCGGCCGGTGTCCCCATGTTGGTCAGCAGGACGTTGTAAAACGGCTCGACTGCCCCGACGCCGAGCGCGAGGAACAGGCCGAGCAGCATCAATGAGCCGACATCGCGGCGAGCCTGGCGGCGGACTCGGTGTGACAGGAGCTGTGCGTGCGAGACGCGAAAGTCTTCGTGATGTCGTTCCTGGCGCGCGGTACCCATGACCAGCAGCGGAGCGATGCTGATCGCCGTCAGACCGGCGCCGATAATCAGCGTCCAACGATATGCCTCGGCCGAGCTGGCGGCGCTATCGGTCAGTGCACCAACGCCGGATGGCAACAGTCCGCCGACCAGGCTCCCGAGCATGATCGAGCCGGAACTGATCGCGGATGAGAGGGCTGCCATCAGCGCCGTGTGCTGCCTCGGAGTCCATTCGATGACGAACGGCATCTGGCCGGTCATGATGAACGCGCTGCCGATGCCATTCATTGCCGCGAGAATAAGCAGTGCCGACTCCGATGTGACTGTTGCCAGCACGACCATGCTGATCGCGAATTCAATTGTGCCAAGCGTGAGACAGATCCAGTTGCCGAAGCGATTGATCAGGAACCCAATCAGCAGGCAGGTGATGCCCATCGAGAGCGTATAGATGCCGTTGACCGCACCGATGAAGCCTTCGTCGTAGCCGAGCTGCACGAGATAGAGGTTGAAGATGAGGGTGAAGACGCCGATGCCGATGAACGACAGGAGAGCAAACCCCAGGAACAGATGAATATCGCGCCCACAGTCCACGACCTTTTGCCAGTAGGCGCGCATGTTCTCCCGTTGCCGTCCGATGAGCTATTCGACGCGTGGTGTGGCCCGCGGTGCGCCCTGCACCGCGGGCCGTTTCGACAATCCTATCCGAGCAGGCCGCGGACTGCATCGGCAATGTGGCTGGCGGAGATGCCGGCCCAGTCCAGCAGCTGTTCTGGCGTCGCGGAGCCGGGCAGGCCCCTCGGCGCGAGATGCTTCATCTGCACCGTGAACGAGTTGCTACTGGTTGCCAGCGCCTCAAGGACAGCAGAGCCGATTCCGCCCTGCGGCCAGTGATCCTCGACAACAACCAGTCGGCCTTCGGTCGCCTCGAGTGCGGCCCGCAACGTGTCGACATCGACCGGCTTGACTGAATACAGATCAACCAGCCGGACATTGACGCCGTCCTCGGCCAGCGCGTCTGTCGCCTTGATCGCCTCGTGCAGCGTAATGCCGGCAGCGACGATCGTGACCTTGTCGTCGTCCGACTCCCGCACGACGCGGCTGCCGCCGATGGCGAACGTTTCGTCGGCACCGTAAATCACCGGTGTTGCGGCGCGTGTCGTCCGCAGGTAGGCGATGCCGGTGTGGTCCGCCATCTGGCGGACGAGTGCGACCGTCTGGTTCGCGTCTGATGGATACAGCACCACGCTGCCGTGCACGGCGCGCATCATCGCGATGTCCTCCAGCGCCATCTGAGACGGCCCGTCCTCGCCGATCGAGACTCCGGCGTGTGAGCCGCACAGCTTGATGTTGGCCTGCGAGATCGCGGCCATGCGGATGAAGTCGTAGGCGCGGCTCATGAACGCGCCGAAGGTGGAGGCGAACGGCACGTAGCCACGGACGCCGATGCCGACCGCGCTGGCGACCATCTGCTGCTCGGCGATGAACATCTCGAAGAAGCGCTCCGGGTAGGCGTTCTTGAACACCTCCGACATCGTCGAGTTGGAGACTTCGGCGTCCAGTACAACAACGTCCGAGCGCTCTCCACCGACCGCCTTGAGGCCGTCGCCGTAAGCCTTGCGCGTAGCGACCGACTCACCGAGGTCGTAGGTCGCTGACGCATCAGCTGCGCTCGTCGACCCCGGTGTCTGCGCAGAGACCGCCGGGGCCTCAGGGACGTCGAACGTCAGGTCGGTCTTGCCGCCCAGCTCAGCGATCGTCTCGTCGAGTTTGTCCTTCGGCACCGGCTTGCCGTGCCAGCCGTTTTCGTTGGCCATCCATGAGATGCCCTTGCCCTTGACGGTGCGGGCGACGATCAGGACAGGCTGTTCGTTCGTTTCCTGATGGGCGAGCGCGAGATCGAATCCGCGCTTGATGTCGTCGAAGTCGTGGCCATCGATCTCGATCGGGTGCCAGCCGAATGCGCGGGCGCGCGCGGCGTACTCATCGCCGTCCCAGCCGTACTCCGTCTCACCGCGTTGGCCAAGCCGGTTCATGTCGAGGATGCCGATCAGGTTGCCCAGCTTGTAGTAGTTGGCTTTGTCCATGCCCTCGGCGATCGAGCCCTCGGCGAACTCGGAGTCGCCGCACAGCACCCAGACGCGGTAGGGCAGCTTGTCGAGATACTTGGCAGCCATCGCGACGCCGACCGCAATCGGCAGTCCCTGGCCGAGCGATCCGGTGGCAACGTCAACCCACGGCAGAACCGGCGTTGGATGGCCCTGGAATGGGCTGCCGAGCTGCCGATAGGTCATCATCTCATCGTCGGAGATCGCTCCGGCGGCCCGATACATCGCATAAAGCAGTGATGATGCGTGGCCCTTCGAGAAGATCAGGTGGTCGTTGCCGGGGTTGTCGGGCTGGTCGAAGTTGTATTTCAGATACTTTGTCATGAGGACCGCCATGATGTCGGCGGCTGAGAGCGCCGAGCTGGGGTGTCCTGACCCAGCGGCGGTACTGGTGCGGACGCTATCGACGCGAAGTTGTTGCGCGAGCGCCGACAGGTCTGTGGAAACTGCCGTCATACCTCGAATCCCTCTCTCCATACGGCGTGCGTCGCCCGCTTATGGCGGTTGATCGGTGACCTCCATATCGCCAACCCGTATTCAATCATGCGAGTCGGTGTTGCGGTTCGCTACTAAGAACGCGCACATCCTCGTTGATTCCCGTTCCGCCAGATTCTGGCCACCAAATTTGGTACGAAATGTGCGCTGCTCATCCCGATGACGTGAGCACGAATCAGGAGCACATCGGATGAACAACGACACAAACACGCCGCGCCGAGATATTCGCCGCAAAGACATCGAACCGCTGATGGAGCGGGCCGAGGATCGTGCGCCGGATGGTGACCTGCCAGATGATGCACAGGTCTCGAACGATGATCTTCCACAATGGATGCTCGATGAGGCGGCAGCCGGCAGTGGGGACGATGACGACGACATCCCGGAACACCTCTGGCCGGCGGAAGGCGCTGACACGCTTGGCGAGTACACTCGTCGCATATCCGAGTCGATTGACGAGGCCGTCGACCGGCTGCCCGATCCCGAAAATTCGCCGAAATAACGGTAGGCCATGTCACATTCGACTGCACGTTGGGGGGTACATGCACATTCGTAGCGAACCAGCTTTGACCTTTGATGATGTTCTGCTTGTTCCGAAGCGGTCGGGAATCCGGTCGCGTCGGGCGGTCTCGACAACGACGCAGCTCACAAAGCGCATCAGCCTCGTACTGCCGATCGTGTCATCTAATATGGACACCGTCACGGAAGCGCGGATGGCGATTGCGCTGGCCAAGATCGGCGGCATCGGCATCATCCACCGCTTCATGACGCCGGAACGTCAGGCCGCAGAGATCGAACAGGTGAAGCGGTCCGAGGGATACGTCGTTGTCGAGCCTCAGCGCATTACCCCCGACGCCACAATCTCGGCTGCTCGACGGATGCTCGCCGAGTACAACATCGGCGGGTTGATCGTCTCCGGGCCGGCTGACGAAATCCTCGGCGTCGTGACCGCACGCGATCTCCTCTTTGAGGAGCAGTCCGATCTGCCCGTTACCGCAGTGATGACACCGCGCGATCGACTCGTTACGGGATCTCCGATGTCATCGCTCGATGACGCGCGCAAGGCTCTGCGCTCCGCCCGTATTGAGAAGCTGCCGCTTGTTGATGAACAGGGCCGGTTGCACGGCCTGGTCACGGCGCAGGACATTCGTAAGCTCGACGATCAGCCGGATGCGACCAAGGACGAGCTGGGTCGCTTACGCGTCGGCGCAGCGATTGGCGTGCGTCCGACGGATATTGAGCGTGCGGCATTGTGTGTCGAGGCCGGTGCTGACGTGCTGGTGGTCGATATTGCCCACGGGCACTCCGATGCGGCACTCGACATGGTGACTGCGCTGAAGAAGCGTTTCCCTGATGTTGATGTCGTGGGCGGAAACGTGGCGAGTGGTGACGGCGTGCGCGACATGGTTGCAGCCGGGGCCGACGCCGTAAAGATCGGCGTCGGTGCCGGCTCGATCTGCATCACGCGCATCGCGACCGGATTTGGCGTGCCGCAGCTCACCGCTGTCGCCGAGTGCGGCGACGTCGGTCGTGAGTTGAACGTGCCGATCATTGCCGATGGTGGTATTCGTACCTCCGGCGACATCACCAAAGCGTTGGCTGCGGGGGCAAGCACGGTCATGCTCGGTAGCCTGCTGGCTGGCACCGACGAGGCCCCCGGGGCGCCGGTTGTCCGCCGGGGAAGGCGCTACAAGATCGTGCGCGGCATGGCTTCGCTGACCGCCAACGTCGATCGACAGCGGGTCGAGCGCGGCGACGAGGTCGACGACACCGACTGGCTCGAGGTTGTGCCGGAGGGCGTTGAAGCGATCGTGCCGGCGCGTGGCCCGGTGGCCGATGTCGTCTATCAGCTCGTTGGTGGCCTGCGCTCCGGCCTTAGTTACGCAGGCGCGGCAACGATTCCGGAACTCTGGGAGCGTGCCGAGTTTGTACAGATCACCGCAGCCGGTGTCACCGAGAGCGGCGCGCACGATGTCGAGGTATCGTAGCAGCGCTGCGACTGGCTAGCGCGCAACTGACCTTTCGACAAGTGCGGTGATCTCAGCCTGATATTCCGCAGGGAGATCGCAGTTGGTTGCGCCCTTGAGGATTGGGCGGACGTAGTTTGCCGATGGCTGAAAGTCGCCTTGCGAGTTTGGAATCAGATAGGTAATCGCCGACACGGACTCGCCGCTGCTGGTTGTCACTTGCACCGGTATCTGCTTATACATCCCCTGATCGACCCCGGAGATGCTGTCGAGCTGGGCGAGCGTCGCGTCGTCCAGTTCGTATAGCAGACCGTAGATCGTGTGGTCGGCCGCCTCGATCAGGTGGCAGCCGCCGTTGCTGCCGCCGAGATTGTGCGCCGCGAATGTGACTCGCCAGCCGGAAACGCTGCCGGTCTCGCCGGGCGTCGCGGTCGGGCAGAACTTCCCCATCTCGTCGCGATCCAGCAATGTGCAGTACGCGAAATAGTGCGCCATGTGTTCCTGCTTTCATGATTGGTAACTCAGTGCGCCCATCCTACTCGCTACCCAGTTGATTGTCGCAACCAGATCGCGAGTATCATCGCCGTGCAAACACTGAGGACTGGCACGGAAGGATTGCGCGTGAGCGACGGAGTGCAGATGCCGACACCGGAGTCGGTGTTGGGATATCAGATGGGAACCCCGCGACGACTGCCGGACTGGGGCGAGATCGTTGATTTCTTCGAACAGTTGGCGGCGGCGTCGGATCGCATCGTTGTCGAGCGGCTGGGCGAGTCCACGCAGGGGCGACCGTACATCGCGGTCTACGTCTCGGCTGCCGAGAACCTGGCGCGCCGTGACGAGCTACGCGGCACGCTGAACCAACTGTATGACCCGCGCGGACGCGATGCGGGTGACGACGAATCGTTGGTTGAGTCCGGCAAGGTGACGGCGTTTCTGCTCTGCACCCAGCACTCCAACGAAATCGGCGCGGCGCTCATGACCCTGGAGCTGGCCAGCGATCTGGCGGCAGCCGACGACCCGGACAGTCTTGAAGTGCTGGACAACGTCATCACGGTCATCATCCCCTCACACAACCCGGACGGGCACCAGATGATCGTCGAGTGGTATCGGCAGTGGCTCGGCACGGAGTACGAAGGCCAGTCGATGCCGTGGCTCTATCACCACTACGTCGGCCACGACAACAATCGTGACTGGTTCATGCTGACTCAGGTGGAATCGCGCCTGTACGCCGACCTCCACAATCGCGAGCGGCCACAACTCGTCTTCGACATGCACCAGATGGGTCGCGATGGCGCACGCTTCATGGTGCCACCATTTATCGATCCGCTCGACCCGAACCAGGACCCGGTCATCCAGCAGGGCTTTGGCGATCTCGGCACGGCCATCGCCACGCGCCTGACGGCGGCCGGCAAGAGTGGTGTTGGGACGAACATCATCTTCGACAACTACTCGCCATCGCTCGCCTACGGCAACTACCACGGCAGCGTCGATATCCTCTCTGAGGCCGCTAGCTGTCGGTTGGCGACACCGGTGGACGTGCCCGAAGACAAGCTGAAGGCTGAAGGTGGGTTCGATCCGAAGGTGCGCACATGGAATCATCCGCTGCCGTGGAAGGGCGGCGAATGGACGCTGCGCGACATTGTTGAGTACGACAAGCTAGCCGCCCTCGCCTTCCTGGAGCACGCGGCGCGAAACCGGCGGCAGTGGCTGCGCAACTACGCCGGGATCATGCGACGAATGGTCGAGCGTGAGAACGGGCCTTACGCGTTCCTCGTTCCGGCCGAGCAGCACGATCCCGGTGCAGCTTACGACCTGCTTGAGACGCTGCGTCGTGGCGACGTCGAGATTGAGCAGGCGACTGCGGACTTCGCCGCAGACGGCGTTCGCTATCCCGCAGGCACGACCGTCATTCGCTTGGCGCAACCGGCCGGAAACTTCGTCAAGACGCTGCTGGAGATGCAGAGCTATCCCGACCTGCGGCGCTGGCCCGATGGCCCTCCGCTGCCGCCCTATGACATCGCCGGTCACACGTTGCCGCTGCAGATGGGTGTGCAGGCGGTCCAGGTCGATGCGCAGTTTGAGGTTGCACTTGAGCCGTCCGATGTCCGCGCTCCCGAAGGGCAGGTTTCTGGGCAGGGGCAGTACGGTTGGCACTTCTCGGCGAAGCGCAACGGATCGGTGCGCGCGCTGTATCGGCTGCTGGCCAATAGCGCCAGTGTCTATCGCCTGATCGAGCGTCATGGCAGGTTGGCGGCGGGCACCTACCTCGTTCGCGACGTTGAACAGGCGTACGTCGAAGCCGTGGCACGCGAGACGGGTGTCGATCTCGTTGGCATTGACACGCCGATCGAGGTGCAGGTAGTGCGGCAGTCGCTACCGAGGCTGGGCATCTACCAGTCCTGGAAGCCATCGATCGATGAGGGCTGGCTGCGCTGGATTTTCGATGACTACGGCATCCCCTACGAAACGCTGCACAACGCGGACATTCGTCAGGGCGGGCTGTCGGAGCGCTTCGACGTGATCCTCCTGCCGGAGCAGTCGGCGAAGGACATGTTCGAGGGCAATCCCGAGAAGAACCAGTATCAGGAGCCGTATCCGCCGGAGTATGTCGGCGGACTGGGAAGGGTCGGCGCGGATGCACTTGCTGCGTTCGCCGAGCAAGGCGGCACGCTCGTCGCGCTCGACGCTGCCTCGCGCTTTGTCATGCACCACATCCATCCTCCGGTGCGCAACGTGGTCGAGGGGCTGAGCAACGAGGAGTTCTACTGCCCCGGATCGTTGCTTCGCATCCTGGTGGATACGAACCACCCGCTTGGCTGGGGCATGAAGCGGCAGGAAGTCGCGCTCTTCATCAAGAGTCCGGTGTTCACCGGCACGCGGGGCGACGAGGCGCGGCTGGTGGCGCGCTATCCCGAGTACGAACCCAACCTGAGCGGCTGGATCCTCGGGGCAGACAAGCTGGCCGGCAAGGGTGCGCTGGCCGAGGTGGCAGTCGGCGAAGGCCGCGCGATCCTGTTCGGATTCCGGCCACAGTTCCGTGGCCAGTCGCGCGGCAGCTATCGATTCCTGTTCAACGCCATTGCTCGCGGCGGACAGGGCGAACCGGAGCAGATCACCTTCGGCGCGTAATCACGCACCCTGATGGACGGCCAGGGCTTCGTCCTCCAGGAACGGGCCGGTGACCTCGACGGGATGAGACCCGCGCGCCATCACTTCGGCACACGACAGCTGGAGTGATGGCGCGCTCCCGTCACCCCGCTCGGCCCGTAAGCGTTCGGCGTTGATGCCGAACACGACCCGGCGGATGTTGGCCATGAAGATCGCAGCCGAGCACATCGGGCACGGTTCAGTGCTGGCGTACATCGTGCAGGTCGACAGTGTCTCCGGGTCGAGCGCGCGGGTCGCGAGCCGCACGACGTGCGTCTCGGCATGGCCAGTCACGTCGCCGTCGTCTGCAACGGTGTTCTCACCGGTGAAGAGGATCTGCCCCTCTGCATCGACGAGCAGCGCGCCGAACGGGCGGTTCCCGTGGCTCGCGGCTGCGCGGGCCACATCGAATGCTTGTCGCATCATCTGTTGATCGAGTTCGCTCACGTCGGTTCCTCCTGACTCACGGATGCTTGTGACAATAGGACTGACGGGCCAGTCAGCCATAACTGGTCTGGTCCGTAGTACCATAGCCGTAGGGGAATTCGCCTGTCCACAAATGCAGTTATGTATAGTGACAGGGGCTCGGAAGAAGTTGAGGTGACGCGCCCAGCGGGGCACGAGCAAACTGAGCCGGTGAGGAGCTGATACACATGGCTGAACGACATGACCCATTCAACGCACGCGCCACGCTTGAGTATTCGGGCGGAACGCTGCAGTACTACCGGCTCGACGCGCTGAGTGAGTTTGGCGATATCGCTCGACTCCCGCTGACCGTCAAGATCCTGCTTGAGAACGTCCTGCGCAACTGCGGGACGGAAAGCTTCGACGAGAGCGACGTGCAGTCTCTGGCGAGCTGGAAGCCTGGCAATCGCGGTGACGGCGAGTTGCCTTTCCTTCCCGCGCGAGTTCTCCTGCAGGACTACACAGGCGTTCCGGCTGTCGTTGATCTGGCCGCGATGCGGTCCGCGATGGCGAGGCTGGGCGGAGATCCTTCCAAGGTTAACCCGTTGCTGCCTGCAGACCTGGTGATCGATCACTCCGTCACCGTCGATGCGTTCGGCTCGACGCTGGCCTTCGAGCGCAACGTTGAATACGAGTACAAGCGCAATAAGGAACGCTACGCTGTCCTGCGCTGGGCGGCGCAGTCATTCGACGGCTTGCGCATCGTCCCGCCGGGCACCGGCATCTGCCACCAGGTGAACCTCGAATACCTGTCTCGTGTCGTCCAGGCACGCGAGATCGATGGCGAGATAGTGGCGTTCCCGGACACCTGCGTCGGCACCGACTCGCACACCCCGATGGTCAATGGCCTCGGCGTGCTTGCCTGGGGTGTCGGTGGCATTGAGGCCGAGGGCGCGATGCTGGGGCAGCCGATTTTCATGCTGCCACCGAGCGTCGTCGGAGTCCGGCTCGTCGGTGAGCTTCCTGAAGGCGCGACCGCGACCGACCTGGTGCTGACAATCACGCAGATGCTGCGCAAGCATGGTGTCGTTGGACGCTTTGTCGAGTATTTCGGCACTGGCCTTTCCAAGCTGCCGCTGGCCGACCGCGCGACGATCGGCAACATGTCGCCCGAATACGGCGCGACCTGTGGCCTGTTCCCGGTTGATGATGAGACGCTGCGCTACATGCGTATGACCGGTCGACCCGAGGAGCTTGTCGATCTGGTCGAGCGCTACACCAGGGCGCAGGGGATGTTCCGCACCGACGACTCGCCGGAGCCGGTCTTCGACGAGGTGCTGGAGCTCGATCTGGCAACTGTTGAGCCGAGCCTGGCCGGACCGCGCCGGCCGCAGGATCGCGTCTCGATCGCCGGGCTGAGCGACGCGCTGCGCGAAGCGTTCGGTAACCAGATGGTCGCCAAGCGAACCGTTGATCACGAAGACGCCAGCGAGATCGCGGCCACTGCTGCCGTCGCTGATTCGTTCCCTGCCAGCGATCCACTGCCGGCCCAGGATGAGAATCCGGGCGGTGAAGACGCAGATTCAATGGCGCTCGGCAGGCCGTCCACTCGCCAGCGAGCGCCGGGTGTGGAGTCACCCGCCGAGGGCGTCGTCGCCAGCCCGTCCGAGACCGTGCAGATTCCGCAGGACGCGAACGGCACCGACGTGCGACATGGTTCGGTCGTCATCGCCGCGATCACGAGCTGCACCAACACTTCCAATCCGTCGGTCATGCTGGCCGCCGGACTGGTTGCCAAGAAGGCGGTCGAACGCGGACTGAGCGTCGCCCATTCGGTCAAGACCAGCCTCGCTCCGGGCTCGCGCGCTGTCGCCGACTACTACGACAATGCCGGGCTGACTGAGTATCTTGAGAAGCTCGGGTTCTACATCGTTGGCTACGGGTGCACGACCTGCATCGGCAACAGTGGCCCGTTGGTGCCGGAAGTCGCGCAGCAGGTCGACGAAAACGATCTCGTCGTTGCGTCAGTCCTGAGCGGCAACCGCAACTTCGAAGGTCGCATCCACCCGCAGGTGCGCGCAAGCTTCCTCGCATCGCCACCGCTTGTTGTCGCGTACGCGCTGGCCGGCACGGTCGATATTGATCTCACGACCCAGCCGCTTGGCATTGGCTCGGATGGTACCCCAGTCTTCCTGCGCGACATCTGGCCGAGCCAGACCGAGGTACGCGACGCCGTGGAATCGGCGGTGACTTCGGACGTGTTCGCACGTAACTACGCGCACGTCTTTGACGGCGACGAAGCATGGCGTTCGCTCGAAGTTCCTTCAGGAGAGTTGTACGCGTGGGATAACGAGTCAACCTACATCCAGGAGCCACCGTACTTCGACAACCTGCAAATGGAGCCGTCGCCCACGCAGGACATCCAGAACGCGCGCGTGCTGCTCCAGCTCGGCGACTCGATCACGACCGACCACATTTCGCCGGCTGGCTCGATCAACCCGAAGAGCCCGGCAGGTGAGTATCTGATCCTGAACGATGTTGGGCTGTTCGACTTCAACTCGTATGGCGCTCGCCGCGGCAACCACGAAGTGATGATGCGCGGCACGTTCGCGAACGTCCGCTTGCGCAACGAGCTCGTCCCCGGCAAGGAAGGCTGGTGGACCAAGTATCTGCCGACCGGCGAGGAGATGGCGGTCTACGATGCCGCGCACATGTACCAGCAGGATGGCACTCCGTTGATCGTCGTGGCTGGCAAGGAGTATGGCTCTGGCTCTTCGCGGGACTGGGCTGCGAAGGGTCCGCAGCTGCTCGGCATCCGTGCCGTCATCGCAGAGTCGTATGAGCGCATTCACCGGAGCAATCTGGTGATGATGGGCATCTTGCCGCTGCAGTTCAAGGCGGGTGACAGCCGCCAGTCGCTCGGACTGGATGGCACCGAGGTGTTCGACATCCCTGGCATCGCCGCCGGGCTGCGCCCCGGACAGTCGCTCTCAGTCACGGCACGACGCGGTGACGGAACCGCGATCACCTTCGACGCAACCGTGCGAATCGACACCGAGATCGAGTGGGAGTACTACCGCCACGGCGGTATCCTGCCGATGGTGCTCCGACGTCTCGCAGAAGCGTAAGGACAATTTCGTTCGATGCATTGAGCCCAGGCATATCGCCTGGGCTCAATCGTTTGCACCCGAATGATGACGCTCACTGGTGGCGGGCGATCGTCAGTCCTTGGACGGGATACCGACAATCATTTCGATCTCGACGCGCATCGACGGATTGGCCAGCTTGGCCTCGATCGTCGAGCGGGCCGGCTTGTCCTCGCTCAGGTAGCTGCGGTAGACCGCATTGAACTCCTGGAAGTCGTTGATGTCGGACAGGAAGCAGGTCGCCTTCAACGCGTTATCGATGCTCGTGCCGGCTTCTTCCATAATCAGCATGAGCTTTTCCATGATCTGCTGCGTCTGCCCCGCCGTGTCGAGCGACGTATCGTCGGCAACCTGGCCAGAAGTGAAAAGCAGGTTGCCCCAGATCGTCGCCACCGAATACGGGCTCGTCGGAACCGGCAGCTTGTCCGACCGGAGAATCTCGCGTTGTGTCATTGTGTCCTACCATTTCCTATATGAAACGTGTGCGGCCACTTTGCCGCTACTCCGATTCTAGCCGCTCTTCGGGTCTGAATGGCAACGGATACCCCTTGGGGGTATAATCACGGCAGCGAAAGGCTGAGAACTATGTCAATGAAACTGATTCCACCTGACGAGAACCCGGAAGTTGAGCAGGCAAGCGAGCACGATCATCACGCCTCGTATGCTGCCGACAAAGCCAAGATCCTCGCCCGATTGCGCAGGATGGAGGGCCAGGTGCGCGGTGTTCAGCGCATGATCGAAGAGGATAAGTATTGCGTCGACGTGTTGACGCAGATCTCCTCGATCATTGCTGCCTCACGCGCCGTTGGCATGCTGGTTCTGGAGGATCACATACGCGGCTGTGTCGTGAACGCCGATGAAAAGGACACCGAGGTCGTCCTGACGGAACTCACCGATGCGATCGAGCGCTTCTCGCGTTCCGTCGGATGATTGCCTGACTCGTCGCCTACTGGTCCGAGTTGCTGCGCGATCTGTATGACTGCATCGCGCGGCAGCATCGACTCGATGCGGTAGGTGACATCCCCGGCGGTCCAGAGCAGCACATTGCCCGCCAGCCGCATGTCCTCCTGATGGAATGAGCCGTCCGGCGCGGTGTAGACAAACGCATGCGGACTGCCGGCGATCCAGTACCCGACTTCGCCCCGTACCTCCACAACCTCCATCGTCGTCCCCTCGTCCAGGAACTTGCGGATGAAGCTGTCAGTCGTTGAGCCCTGCAGTTCGCTGATGAGTAACCCAACGCCGCTGTCGCCGACCTCGGGGAGTGTTGCTGTTGGGTGAAATGCGAAACTCACCTGCGTACCCCAGTCAGGACTCAGCACGTATACATCTGGCGTACCAAGCGATTG
Source organism: Thermomicrobiales bacterium (assembly GCA_023954495.1). NCBI lineage: Bacteria > Pseudomonadati > Thermomicrobiota > Thermomicrobia > Thermomicrobiales > Thermomicrobiales bacterium. The sequence goes on from JAMLIA010000002.1 coordinate 87,458, forward strand.
CGGCGGGGCCGAAATGGCAAAGCCGGCGCGTTCCTGCGCGTCGCCGAGCATCACGTGCTCGCCAAGCTGCAACGTGCTGCCGGCCGGGGCGCGCTGCGACTCACGCGAGATCTCGATGCCAGGTACACCGAGGCGGTCGGCCACTGTCTCTCGTGCTGACGGCCATGCCGCGATTCCACCGAGTGCGATCGCGAAGACGAGCAATGCGGCGACGGCCAGACGCCGTGGCTGCCAGCGGGAGCGCCGTGGATGGCGGTGCATGGCAATCTCACGCCCGACAACTTCGGAAATATGTGTGGCATCTGGCCACTCGATCTGATCGCCAAGATCACGAAGGATCTGCTCAAGGTCGGCGTCAGCGTTCATGGCGGTTGACCACTGCGTCATGCGTGCTCTCCAAAGAGTCTCGGCCGTCCGGCGAAGTCATCTGCTCCCGTAGCCGCCTGAGCGCGCGCGACAGTCGCGACTTTACCGTGCCCTTCGGACAACCGGCGAGCTCGGCTGTTTCCGCCTCAGACAGGCCGAGCATGTAGCGGCACACGACGACGAGGCGTTCGTCGTCGTTCAAGTCGTCTACTGCGGCCAGCACGACGCGCCTCGTGTCCTGCGCGACGGCGATGTCTTCAGCGGATGGCTCTGTCGTGACGGTTAATGTCGCGCGGTTGACTCGCGAGGCGAGGCGCTCGCGCCGCGAATCGCTGCGACGTCGATTGCGCGCTTCGTTCCCGGCGATGCGCAAGATCCATGGGCGAAACGGGCTACCGGAGCGGAAGCGGTCAATTGCAAGCCAGGCTTTGATGAATGCTTCCTGCGCGGCATCGTCGGCATCGGCGCGCGAACCGGTGATCAGCCAGGCGGTGCGGAGCACGACGTCCTGATAGCGGCGCACGATCTCTTCCCACGCCGCGACATCGCCAGATTTTGCGCGCTCAAGGAGCGCCGTTTCGTCCGTCGGCTGCTCGTCAACGATCTTCATCTGCTTCATATACACCAGTCACGCGCATTGGGTTCGCGGACACTGGCGGATCAGCGAATGAAGCGATACGACGGATGCACGATGCCGACGACAGCGATGATCGCTGCCAGCAGGAGCGCGCCGATACCGATCGTGAGTGGCGCGGTGAAGGCATCCGAGAGCGCGCCATACGGAACAACTGCAAGCGGCATTGCCGAGAACGTGAGCATGTAGACGCTCATCACCCGACCATGATAGGCAGGATCGCAGTTGTTCATGACCAGCGTGCTGTTCAGCGCTTGATACCCGGACGAAACGAAGCCGATGATCAGGAGTGTCCCGAGCCCGATGTGAAACGACTCGCTGAAGGCGAAGACAGCCAATGAGAGACCGAACGCGATGCCCAGACCCATCTGAAGCAGACCCTTGCGCTGGAATGCCGTCAACCCCGCGATCGTCAGCGAGCCGGCAAGCGCGCCGATGCCATTGAACGTGAGCAGCAGGCCGAGTGCGCTTGGCCCGACGTTGAAGACATCTTCGGCGAAGACTGGCATCAGTTGCTGGTACGGCATACCGAGAAGCACCGGCACAAACGCCAGCGTCAGCAGCGTCGAGACGACGCCATTGCCGCGGATGTATCGCAGACCCTCGCGGAGCGAATCTATTGGCGGCGGACGCTGCGTACCGAGCGGCACGCCGCGATCGTTGATGCGAAGCAGGCTGATGACGACGTAGCCGTACATCGCCGCCATGATGACATAGACGCCCCCAGCACCGATGAACGGCACAGCGATGAGCGCGCCGGCGATTGACGGCCCGATGACACGACAGAAGTTCATGCCGGCGTTGTTCAGCGCGACAGCGTTCATCAGCCGGTCGCGGCTGACGAGCTGGCCGATGAATGCCTGCCGCGAGGGCATGTTGAAAGCGAATCCGGTGCCTTGAATGGCTGCGACTGCCATGAGATGCCAGATCTGAACGACACCGGTCAGGACGAGAATTGCGTTGAGGACGGCGGCAACGCCGATGAGTGTCTGTGTGAGCAGCAAGACATTGCGTTTCGGGAATCGGTCGGCAACGACACCGCCCACAAGGCCGAGCAACAACATTGGAATGCCGGAGCCAAGTGAAACGAACCCGACCGAAGCCGCCGAGCCGGAGATGTCGAACGCGACATAGCCAGTTGTGATCATGCCCATTTGCATGGCCATGGTGCCGGGCAGCATGCCCAGCCAGAGGTTACGAAAGCCCTCCTGGTCAAGCGCCAGGAACGGCTTCTTCCAGGAAGCAACGTTGTCGAGAGCAGGATCCTTCAGGGGCGGCACAGGTTCGTTGCGTGTCGTCGCTGGGGCGGGTCCGGCTGTGTCGGTGATGGCGTGTGCTGACGAGCTGGCTCGATCAACCGTCACTAAATGGGTACCTCGTTCCGATCACCAGCCTCACCAGCGTGAGTACCGGATTGCGTCGTTGATTGATGAATGGCGACAATACGCGACCGAGCTGAATTGCGCAACCCTTGATTTATCGCGGAGCGATCCATCTTCAATGACGTCATGGTTTGGTCACTCAACGACGAAGCCCGCTGGCACGCAGTGCCTCGCAGAGAACGGCTGGCGGCGGCAAGCGCCCGATTACGACATCACGTGGACAATCGAGTAGATGCCCATGAAGGCCATGGCCGCGCCGATAGCGCAGCGTGCAACACGACCGCTTGGGTGCGAGATGCCGCGCCAGATAGTCATCGCTCCATAGCCAGCGCCCGCCAGCCCAACAATCCAGGTGAGCGCCTTCAGGACTGTCTTGGCCCAGTCCCCGGTCAGATCGCGGGTCGTGATTGCGACAACGAAGATGAGGAAGAGGCCGAGTGTTTCAGCAACAGCCGCGAGAATCTCCTCGCGCTGAATACCGGTTGATGCCTCGCCCGTTGATAGCCTCTGCATGTACCATCCCTTTGAGCATGATGTGACCGCGCCATCGCGCGCCACCCAGCGAGTCCGAGATCAATTCTAGCGGCTCCCTCGATGCGGGTTGTCATCGATGGAACGAGTGTGCCTCTCGGGCGTTATGACAGTAGGTACGTTCGCGGGCTACTTGCGGCACGGCAGGTAGCGTTGGAACTTTGGGGGTAGTTCGTGCGGGCAGCACTTCCGTATCGCGCGTTCGCGAGATTCGCCGTGGCGGCGATGATCGTTTTCACGGTTTTTGCCGGTGTTGTGACACCACAATCTGCAGCAGCCGAGGACACTCCAGCGCAGCTTCCAGTCACTGCGCAGGGAATGGCGGCGAAGGCGTATTTCCCGCCGACCAGTCACACGCTCTCCGGCTCTCTGCTGACCTCCTGGATGGATACCGGCTTGATGATCATCGGCTATCCGATCTCTGAGCCGGTGCAGGAGAAGGGCCGAACAGTCCAGTACTTCGAGCGATCGCGCCTTGAGGTCTGGCCAGAGAACGCCGGCACGAAGTGGGAAGTGCAGGGAACGCTGCTGGGCACCTGGCTGGCTGAGCAGCGCTACGGCAAGAATCGCAACAATCCTGCGTTCACGCCGCTGCCCGCAGGCTCGACGAGTGACAACCCGGATCGCGTCATCTTCCCCGAAACAATGCACTCGTTGGCGTACTCCTTCAAGAATTACTGGGATCAGAACGGCGGCCTGTGGCAGTTCGGATTTCCGATTTCGGAAGAGTTTCAGGAAGACGGCTTCACTGTCCAGTACTTCGAGCGCGCGCGTTTTGAGTGGCACCCGGAATTTGCTGGAACGCAGTACGAGGTACTGCTGGGGCTGCTTGGCAACGACTACGCCAAGGAGTTGAAGATCCCGACGACTCCGGTCGCGCAGCCGGCCGACGCGCTCATCTATGACGCGGGCGTATTCAACCCGCAGATCGCCAATGCGTTCCGCAACGGAACCGGCATGTGGTGGGCACGAGTGTCAACCGACGCCGTCTCGATCCGTACAGCGCCGCGCGCCGACGCGCCGGCGATGGACGTCGTCTACAATCGTCGGCCGATCCCGATTCACGCGGTTGTCAAGGGTGATGTTCGTGAGGGCAGTGACGCCTGGTACCTGACCGACAACTATGGCTACGTGCCAGCGGTCTACGTGTCGCCGCTGGTCCTCAATGCGCCGCCGCAGACATTCAGTGGGCACTGGGTGGACGTGAACCTCAGCCAGTTTTATGCGGTTGCCTACAGCGGCAATACGCCGACGTATGTCGCGATCATCGCTGCGGGGCGAGACGGGAAGACGCCAGTCGGCGTGTTCAATGTCCAGTATCAGGTGCGTTCCGAGATCATGGATTCGGCAACGGTCGGCATTCCGCACGGGTCGCCGGGCTGGTACTACCTGGAGAATGTCGAATACACCCAGTAC